>NZ_CYTU01000012.1:0-16194 GCF_001299375.1 Achromobacter sp. 2789STDY5608621
AGCCCGCGCCGCGGCCGCGGCGGCGCCCGCCGCCGGCACGCAGGCCGACGCGCCCGCCGCGGCGCCGGCCCTCACCCGGCTGGTGGCGCTGGCCGGCACGGCGCGGGCCGCGCCCGGCAACGATCCCGCCGCCATTCATGCCGCGCTGGCCGAACAGAAGCGCCCCGACCTGGACGACACCCTCAAGAACGCGCGCGGCTTTCCCGTGTTCAGCGCCCGCGCCGCGCACCTGGACAGCGAAGCCTTGCGCGAAGCCGCCGCCGGCGAAGACGCGCCCGCGGCGGCCCGCGCCGAAGACTGCCTGCGCGCCACCGCCCTGCTGTGCGAAGTGATCGAATCCCTGTCGCGCGCTGCCCGCGCCCACGTGCTGGAACACGGCACGCCCGAGCGCGACGACGACTGGCCCCTGCTGCAAGTGGAACTGCTGCTGCCGGCGCCATGGCCGCCGGCGGCGCGCGAGCATGCGCAGGCGCAGGCCCGCGCGGCGGCCGCCTGGCCCGAGACCCGCCTGCGGCTGCGGCCGCACGAGGCCCGCGACGCGCTCGCCAGCGACAGCCTGCTGCGCCAGCTGGCGCTGGAGCCGGCGTCCGCCGCGCGCGCGCCGCTGCGCCTGGTGGCCGCGGCCGACTCCTACATCGATGCCCAGGTGGTGCAGGACTGGGAGGCCGACGGCACCCTGGTCGGCAACGCCACGCCGCAGGGACGCGTGCCCGGCGAAGCGGCCGCCGGCCTGCTGCTGGACCTGGACCAGGCCGCTCCCGACGCCGCCGTGGCGCCGGCGGGCGCCTTCGCCCTGGCCCTGTCACCGATGGCGCACCGCGCCACCGCCGCCGACGCCCGTGGCGCGGCCAGCGAACCGATGCTGGCCGAGCTGACGACGCGTTTCCTGGAACAGCACCAACGGCGCGCGGACGACATCCGCGCGCTGGTCAGCGACGCCGATCATCGCGGCAGCCGGCCGCTGGAAGCCGCGGGGCTGGCCAGCACGCTGTTCACCACCCTCGACCCCAACCAGGATTGCCTGGCGGTCGGCATCGCCTGCGGCTACACCGGCGCCGCCGCGCATCTGTTGACCCTGGCGGTGGCCGCCGAGGCCTGCGCGCAGGCCGAGGCCCCCGTACTCGCCGTCATGACCCAGGATCCCGCCTTGCGCACGCTCGCCCTGCTGTCCCCTTCCCCCTCCGCCTGACCCACAAAAAAAGCCAGAATCATGCGTAGCCCTTCAGGTTTCTTCTCCGGTATCTCCAGCGCCTTGAGCGAAGGCCGACATTGGACATCCCGCGCGCTCGGCAGCCCGCGGCTGTTCATGGCACTCGGCCTGATCGCCCTGATCGTTTTCCTGTTCCTGTTCGCCGATACGGTCGAGATCGGCCTGGTCTGGGCCGGCATCGCGCTGGGCATCTTCCTGTTCCTGTGGCTGTGCGCCTACCTGTGGCGCCGGCGCCGCGCGCGGCGCGCCAACAAGAACCTGGGCGACATGCTGGAGCAGCAGGTGCAGACCGGCGCGGCCGCCGCCAACCGCGGCGACGTGGACGCGCTGCGCACCCGGCTGGCGCAGGCGGTGCGCACCATCAAGACCTCGAAGATCGGCCAGGTCTCGGGCAACGAAGCCCTGTACGAACTGCCCTGGTACATCGTGATCGGCAACCCGGCCGCCGGCAAGAGCAGCGCGGTGATCAACTCGGGCCTGCAATTCCCCTTCGCCGACAAGAACGGCGCGGCGGTGCGCGGCGTGGGCGGCACCCGCAACTGCGACTGGTTCTTCACCACCGAGGGCATCCTGCTGGACACGGCCGGCCGCTACTCGGTGCACGAGGAAGACCGCAACGAGTGGATGGGGTTCCTCGACCTGCTCAAGCGCCATCGCCCCAAGGCGCCGATCAACGGCATCATCGTCGCCGCCAGCATCGACGAGCTGACCGGCGCCGGCCCCGAGTTCGCCATCAACCTGGCCAAGAACCTGCGCCAGCGCGTGCAGGAGCTGACCGACCGGCTGGAAGTGTTCGCGCCGGTCTACATCATCTTCACCAAGGCCGACCTGATCTCGGGCTTCAGCGAGTTCTTCTCCGACAGCGACCAGCGCGAGCGCGACCGCGTCTGGGGCGCCACCCTGCCCTACGGCGCCGAAGAGAACCGCGACGTGCTGGCCCTGTTCGACGAACGTTTCGACGAGCTGTACGAAGGCCTCAAGGAAATGGGCACGGCGCAGATCTCGCTGCGCAACAACCGCGATCTGCCGCCCGGGCTGCTGACCTTCCCGCTGGAATTCGCCGGCATCAAGCCGGCGCTGCGCACCTTCCTGTCGACGCTGTTCGAGACCAACCCGTTCCAGTACAAGCCGGTGTTCCGCGGCTTCTACTTCACCAGCGCGCTGCAGGAAGGCGTGTCGCAGAGCACCTCGACCGAACGCCTGGCCGAGCGCTTCGACCTGCGCCCGGCCGCGCGCGGCCAGGCCCGCAACGTGTCCTCGCACAACGGCTTCTTCCTGCGCGACCTTTTTTCCAGCGTGATCTTCGCCGACAAGAAACTGGTGCGCCAGCACGCCAGCCCGGCCAAGACTCGCATGCGCTACCTGACTTTCTTCGGCCTGGTGCTGGCGCTGGGCCTGGTGCTGGGCGGCTGGAGCTGGTCGTACCTGGGCAACCGCCAGCTGGCGCAGAACGTGCAGGCCGACCTGGACAAGGTGGTGCGGCTGCAGAGCGAACGCACCGACCTGCAGAGCCGCCTGGAAGCCATGGAGATCCTGCAGGACCGCATCGAGCAGCTGGACCGCTATTCGTCCAGCCGCCCGTGGTCGCTGGGCCTGGGGCTGTACCAGGGCGACGTGCTCAAGGAACGCCTGCTGGCCGAGTACTACAACGGCGCGCGCCAGTTCATGCTGAGCCCGGTCAAGGTCAGCCTGGAAGACTTCCTGGCCAAGGTCGACATGTCCGGCAACGCGGCGGCGGGCGGCGCGCCGAAACCGGCGCCGCAGGCGCTGCGCGCCGCGCACGGCGCGGGCGGCGACACGCTGTTCCAGGACGCCTCGCCAACCAATGCCGACGACGCCTACAACGCGCTCAAGACGTACCTGATGATGGCCAATCGCCAGCACGTCGACCCCACCCACCTGTCCGACCAGATCACGCGCTTCTGGCGCGGCTGGCTGGAGACCAACCGCGGCGCCATGCCGCGCGACCAGCTGATCCGCAGCGCCGAGCGCCTGATCTCGTTCTACGTCAGCCGCGCGCCCGACGCCGGCTGGCCGCAGATCGACACCAACCTGGCGCTGGTCGAGAAGACCCGCGCCAGCCTGCGCGCCGTGATGCAGGGCATGCCGGCGCGCGAACGCGCCTACGCCACGCTCAAGGCGCGCGCCGCCACGCGCTTCCAGACCATGACGGTGGCGCGCATCGTCGGCGAGAACGACGCCGGCGTGGTGGCCGGCAGCTACGCCATCCCCGGCACCTTCACCCGCGAGGCCTGGGAGCAGTACATCCAGCCGGCCATCAACGAAGCCGCCAAGAAGGAAGTGCAGACCAGCGACTGGGTGCTGGGCGTGAACGCGCGCGATGACCTGACGCTGGATGGCAGCCCCGAGCAGATCCAGAAGAGCCTGGCGACCATGTACAAGATGGAATACGCCCAGGAATGGCAGAAGTTCCTGCGCGGCGTGACCATCAAGCCGTTCACCAGTTTCGAGCAGTCGGTGGGCGCGATGAACCGCCTGGGCGATCCGCAGACCTCGCCCATCGCCAAGCTCATCAACACCGCCTATGAACAGACCTCGTGGGACAACCCCTCGCTGGTCAACGCCGGCCTGCAGCAGGCGCAGAGCGGCGTGGTCGGCTGGTTCAAGCGCGTGATCCTGCGGCAGACGCCGCCGGCGCCCGCGGCCGCCACCACCGCCAACGGCGAGGCGATTCCGATGGGCCCGGTGGGCCGCGAGTTCTCGGACGTGGCGCGCCTGGTGGTGACGCGCGAGAACCAGTCGCTGCTGGGCAACTACATGGGCGCGCTGTCCAAGATCCGCACCCGCTTCAACCTGCTCAACAACCAGGGCGACCCCGGCCCCGGCTCGCTGGTGCTGCTGCGCCAGACGCTGGAAGGCAAGGACTCGGAGCTGGCCGACGCGCTCAAGCTGGTCGACGAGCAGATGCTGGCCGGCCTGTCGGCGACCCAGCGCGAGACGCTGCGCCCGCTGCTGGTGCGGCCGCTGATCCAGGCCTACGCCGTGGCCATGCAGCCGGCCGAGTCGGAACTGAACAAGGTCTGGAACGCGCAGATCTACCAGCCCTTCAACCAGACCCTGGCCGAGAAGTATCCGTTCGCCGCGCGCGCCAGCGTCGAAGCCAGCAGCGACGAGATCGGGCAGGTGTTCGGCCCGCAGGGCAGCATCGCCAAGTACGTCAACGACACCCTCGGCCCGCTGACCGTGCGCCGCGGCGACATCCTGACGGCGCGCACCTGGGGCGACATGGGCGTCAGCCTGCAGCCGACCTTCACCGCCAACTTCGCGCAGTGGGTGGCGCCGCTGTCCGGCGGCGCGGCCGGCGCCGGCGCGGCCAGCCAGCCGCAGACGCTGTTCCAGATCCAGCCCAAGCCGGCCTCGGGCGTGACCGAGTACACCATCGAGATCGACGGCCAGCAGCTGCGCTACCGCAACACGCCGCCGCAATGGGTCAACTTCGTCTGGCCCAACGCGCAGGGCGCGCCCGGCGCGCGCATCACCGCCACCACCTTCGACGGCAGCGTGGTCGAGATCGTCAACGAACCGGGCCGTTTCGGCCTGGAACGCCTGATCGCGACCGCCCAGCGCACCTCCAACGCGGACGGCAGCTTCAACATGAGCTGGGGCAAGTCGAACGTGACCGTGCCGGTCAAGCTGCGCATCATCAGCAACGCCCAGGCGCCCGGCGCCGGCGGCAGCGAGCCCGGCGGCAGCCAGGGCCTGCGCAACCTGCGCCTGCCCTCCTCCGTGGTGGGCGCCACGTCCGAATCCTCCTCCGCCCAGACGCGACCCGGAGCGCCGCAATGAGCAACCTGCAGTCCCCCCTGTTCCGCACGGCCTACTTCGGCAAGATCCCGGCGCGCGGCGACTTCGTCAAGAACACCTCGCATCCGCAGCTGATGAGCACGCTGGACGGCTGGGTCGCCAACACCATGGAGCTGCTGGCCCAGGACCCGCACTGGAAGACGCTGTACGACGAGGCCGAGCCGATGCCGTTCGCCATCCTCGGCTCGCGCGGCAAGCTGGCCATCGCCGGGCACCTGCAACCCAGCCGCGACCAGTCGGGCCGGCGCTTTCCGTTCCTGTCGGCGACCTCGGTCGAGGTGCAGCGGCCGCTGGCCTTCATCGCCCGCAGCCCGATGGCCTTCAGCCGGCTGTGGAACCGCATGAGCGGCGCGGCCGCGCTGCTGATGACCGATGCCGACCCCGGCGCGGCGCTGCAGACCCTGAACGAACTCGAAGGCGAGATCCGCACCGAGGCCGACGACGGCTTCGACGCCTTCGTCGACCTGCAGACCGTCGAGCGGCTGGAAGCGATGCTGCGCGGCAACGGCCATGCGGCCAACGTGCACGACATCATCCTGGCGCTGGGCATCCTGCTCGAACCGGTCATGTCCAGCGGCTCGTCGCAGCTCGATCGCGGGCTGGCGCTGCCGTTGCCCGACGATCCGCTCTACATCAACCTGGTGGCCTCGTACTGGATGACGCTGATCGCGCCGTTCCTGGCGCGCGCCGACTTCGAGATCGCGGTGTTCATCGGCCGCATCGGCGGCAAGCACCGCCTGGTGGCGGGTTTCCGCGGCGCCTCGCCGCAGACGCTGGCCAGCCTGCTGTCGACGCCGCAGGCCTTCGCCGAACAGCACATCGTGCTGGAGGACGCCCCCTGGGTGCGCAACCACGTGTCGGCCAGCCATGGCCTGGCCAAGCTGTCCAGCTACCTGGACCAACCGCGGCTGTCGCTGCGCATGGCGCTCGACACCTATCTCGAAGTCTTCACCGGAGCCTGACCATGCGCGTCTCTCTCCTGATCATGGCGGCGCTGTTCTCGTGCGCCGCGGCGGCGCAGGACGCCGCCACCGTCGTTCCCGCCAACGTCATTCCGCAGCCCGGCCAGGTGGTGGCCAGCGGCGCCGTGCCCGACGAGGCCACCAAGGCCGACGTGCTGGCGCGTCTGCAACAGGTCTACGGCGTGGGCAATGTCATCGACCAGATCGAGGTCGGCGGCGTGGTCGCGCCCCCCAACTGGTCCGAACACGTGGGCAAGCTGATCGGCCAGCCGCTCAAGCAGATCAACCGCGGCCAGCTGGAAGTCGACGGCACCCAGATCCGCCTGCAGGGCGAAGTGCAGAACGAGGCCTCGCGCCAGCAGATCGCCAGCACCTTCGCCACCTCGCTCAACCCCACCTACAAGATCGTCAACGGCCTGCGCGTGGCGGCCGGCAAGGACGAACAGGGGTTGCTGGACAAGGTGCTGACCAATCGCGTGGTGGAGTTCGAGACCGGCAGCGCCACGCTGACGGCGCGCGGGCGCGAACTGCTCGACCAGGTCGCCGACGTGATTCCCAAGCTGCACAGCGACAAGGTGCAGATCATCGGCCACACCGACAGCTCCGGCAGCCGCAGCACCAACCTGGCCTTGAGCCAGGCGCGCGCCGACGCGGTCAGGTCCTATCTGGTCGACAAGGGCCTGCCGCCCGGCCGCTTCGAGACGCTTGGCGCGGGGCCCGACCAGCCGGTGGCCACCAATGCGACGGCCGAGGGCCGCGCCAAGAACCGCCGCATCGAATTCCGCGCCAGCCGCTGAGCCGCGGCGCGTGGATGCCGTCACGCAGGGCGTGGCGGCGCCGCGCCCGCGCGGCTGCCCGGCGATGGCCATGGCGGCCATCGCCCGGGGCCTGCCTTCAGCCGTTGTTCTCGGGCGGCTTGGGCACGCCCAGCAGCTCTTCCAGGCCCGACAGCGCCTCGCCGTTCTTGACCACGGTGCGCAGCCACAGGTGCAGCGACATCTCGCCCCAGCTGGCGGCCTTGTCGGCCAGATAGGCCACCGGGCTGTGCGGTTCGGTGCGGCGGAAGAACTCGGCCACTTCGCGCAGCTGCGCCAGGGCCTGGTCGCGCGTTTGCAGCGGGCCGCGCGTGGCCGCGGGGGCCGTGGGCGGAAGGTCGGCAGCGGTCAAGGTGGGCTCCATGCGGGTGATGGGCGCGCCGGTGGACGGCGCGGCCTGCGCGGCCGGGGGCGGCGTCAGGTCGGCGCGCACCAGCAGGCCGGCTTCGCGGGCGAAACGATGCGCCAGTTCGGTCACGTCCTTCAGGGCGGTGCGCACCGGCGTGAAGGCCGGGCCTTCGTCGCCCAGGCGTTCGGTCAGCGTCAGCTCCAGCACGTCGACCGCGCCGAAGCAGCTCTGCAACTGGCTTTCGAGTTCGGAATAGAACGCCGGCGGCGTGTCGCGGCGCGCGGCGTCGAACTGCTCCAGCGTGACCTTGCCGCGCGACATGTCGGCGGCGTTCTGCGGCGTGCGCTTGATGGCGTTGGCCAATTGCGAGGCGCTGTCCCACAGCACCGCGCCGAAGCGTCCGCCCTCGGACTGCGTCAGCGGCAGTTCGCGCACCAGCTGCTGCGAACGCGCCAGCAGCCAGGCCAGGTTGCCCACGCGCTGCTGCACGTCGCCCTCGTCGGGCACCGGATGCAGGCCGTCCCAATAGCGCCGGCACAGGCCATCCACCAGCAGGAAGCCGTCGCGCAGGCCGGCGAAGCCGCGGGTCTTGGCCCAGGCCTCGGCCAGCCAGGCGGCCACGCGCACGTCCTTGCTGCGCTCGGTCAGCACCTCGGTGCAGATGCGGATCACCTGCGGCCAGTCGGCTTCCTTGATGTCGATGACCCAGTCGCCCTGGTCCAGGTGCGGGTCGTCATGGCGGCGGGCCTCGCGGATGGCGTCGAATTCGGCCGAGAAGACCATGTCGGCGCCACAAGGCGCCTCGCCCGGAATGGGCTGCAGCAGTGCGTCGATATCGCTCATAGTGTCTTGTGTCGTTGCGGGTGGCGAGCCATGCGCAAGCGGCGCATGGCCCGGCGGCGAAAGCAGCGATGATCCCATATCTGTAACGGCGTTACGTTGGAACATGACACGCCCTATTACAAAACGCATCAGGGACCATCGCTATCATGCAAGCTCTCCAAACTGAGGGAGTCGCGATGAACAAGTCATTCCACATGATGCCCAACGGCCGCTTCATCAACGGCACGCCGCGGCGCTGCCCGGACGGCACCTACGTCGGCGACGGCGGGCCCATCACCCGCGCGCCGGACGGCACCTACGTGGCCGGCACGCCGCAGCGCGCGCCCGACGGCCGCTACCTCGGCAGCGGCGGCCCGGTGCGCATGGCGCCCGATGGCACCTTCGTCGTGGGCCCGCCGCGCATGGCGCCGGACGGCACCTATCTGTAAGCAGACTTAACCTTCATCTGGGAGCAACGGGCGGCCATGGCGCAGCGATCCGTAATACGCAAGGGTGACCGCACGTCGCATGGCGGCGTGGTGGTGACCGGGGATGAATCCGTGCAGATCTTCGGCCAGCCCATGGCGCGCGTCGGCGACCGCGTCACCTGCCCCAAGTGCGCGGGCCAGCACACCATCGTCGAAGGCGTGCAGAGCGTCAGCTCCGACCGCCGCACGGCGCTGGAAGGCATGAAGACCTCCTGCGGCGCCACGCTCATCGCCAGCCAGCAGTTCTACCAGCTCGAACATGGCGGCGGCGGTGGTGGCGGCTCGGGCGTGAACGACGCGCCCCAGGCCCTGCAGGCCGGCGCGCCGGCGGCGCTGGCCGCGATCGAACCCGTGGCGGCCCAGGACGCGCCGGTGAAATGCGCCCAGGTGCAGGACACGCTCAAGCTCACCGAGGCCATGTTCGACGCCAAGCGCGCGCCGGTGAAGCTGACCGGCCCGTCTGCCTACCAGCCGCCCGCCAACCTGGCGCGGGCGGGCGACGACAAGTGCGTCATGTACGAAGCCTGGCCCGCCGGCCAGCGCGTGCCGGTGGTGCTGGAACCGCGCGATCCGCTCTGGACCGGCGACCTGATGCAGCGCCGGCCGCAGGAATTCACCGAACGCCTGACCGAGGAACCGCAGCCACAGCCCGAGCAGGTCGCCAAGAGCCTGGGCATCGCCCCCAAGGCGATGCTGCAGGGCCGCGACCTGCAGATCCGCCTGGCCAAGGGCATGGCGCTGGAAGACCGCATCACGCGCCTCAACGCACAAGTGGTGAAGGGCCCGCCCTGGGCCGACCCGACGCGCGAGACGCACACGGTGGGCGAGACGATGTTCTCGCGCATCACGCTCTACAGCATGTCGGGCGACCAGGCGATGATCGACCACGCCGTGCTGCACGAACTGGCCCACAGCTACGCCAACAACGCCCGCGTCGACATGAAGGCCTGGGGCGCCGCCGCCAAGGCCGACGGCAATTTCCCGTCGGACTACGCCAAGGCCGGCCCGCCCGAGGACTTCGCCGAGTTCGTGGTGATGGCCATCGCCACCCAGGGCACGCCCTGCGAGGACTACGCGCGCTCGATCTACCCGGCGCGCTACCGCCAGCTGGACGCCATGGACCTGCTCGAGAAAAGTCCCGCCCCCCAAGCCGCCTGACCCGCACGCCCGCCAGGGAACCGGACCGCGCCGCCCCGCGGCGCCGGTCGCGGCCGCGCGCGCCGGGTCGGCGGGTTGCGTCCGGCCCCCTGCCTGCGATAACATACGTTCCATATACAAACCATATACGGAACATTCACTATGGGCATCGTCAAGATTTCCGAGCAGATGCACGAGAACCTGCGCGTGGCCAGCAGCGCGCTGAGCCGCTCGATCAACTCGCAGGCCGAGCACTGGATGCGCATCGGCATGCTGTCCGAGCTCTACCCCGAGCTGCGCCACGCCGACATCTGCCAACTGCTGATCCGCATCGAACAGGCGGAGGGCTTCAGCATCGCGGCCCTGTCCCAGGGGCAGGCTCCCACCGGCCAGCAGGAGGCCGCGTAAATGGCGCGCAAGGTCTCCATCAAATCCGCCGCCGACATCGCCATGGCCCGCCAGGCCGGCGCCCTGGCGGCGGACGTGCTGCACATGATCGCCGAGCACGTGCGCCCCGGCGTCACCACCGACGAACTCGACCGCATCTGCCACGACTACATCGTCAACGTGCAGAAGGCCATCCCGGCCAACGTCGGCTACCACGGCTTTCCCAAGACCATCTGCGCCTCGGCCAACCACGTGATCTGCCACGGCATCCCGTCGGCCAAGGTGCTCAAGAACGGCGACATCCTCAACATCGATGTGGCCGTCATCAAGGACGGCTGGTACGGCGACACCAGCCGCATGTATTTCGTCGGCCAGCCCAGCCCGCTGGCGCGGCGCCTGGTCGCCACCACCTACGAGGCCATGCGCGCCGGCATCATGGCGGTCAGGCCCGGCGCCACGCTGGGCGACATCGGCCACGCCATCCAGACGGTCGCGCACCGCGAGCACTTCAGCATCGTGCGCGAATACTGCGGCCACGGCATCGGCCAGATCTACCACGACGAGCCGCAGGTGCTGCACTACGGCCGCCCCGGCGAAGGCCTGGTGCTGCAGCCGGGCATGATGTTCACCATCGAGCCCATGATCAACGCCGGCAAGCCGCAGACCAAGCAGCTGCCCGACGGCTGGACGGTGGTCACCAAGGACCGCTCGCTGTCGGCCCAGTGGGAACACATGGTGGTCGTCACCGACACCGGCTACGAGGTGCTGACGTCCTGGCCGGACGGCTTCGGCGACTACCCGCCGATTCCCTGACGCCGCCGGCCGGCGACGGCAATTAACGGAGTGCGATGTCCACGGGGCCCGGTCATGATCGGGCCCTCGTCGTTTTGCGGCCTCGTCGGCCGTTGCCCTCATGCCCGCCCTGCCCGCGGCGTTCCGCCGCCTGGCCGCCTCCAACCTGGCCGCCCAATGTTCCGAACAGATCGCCCTGGCGGCGGCGCCGCTGGTGGCGGTGCTGGCGCTGGGCGCCAACGCCGCGCAGACCGGCTATCTGCAGACCGCCCAGACCCTGCCCTTCCTGCTGCTGTCATTGCCCGCCGGGGTGCTGGCCGACCGGATCGCGCGCCGCACCCTCATGACCGCCGCCGAATGCGCGCGCGCCGCCAGCCTGCTGGGCCTGCTGGCGCTGCTGGCGGTGGACGGGCTGAACCTGGCCGCGCTGGCGGCGCTGGGTTTCCTGGGCGCGGTCGGCACGGTGGCCTACAACGTGGCCGCGCCCGCGCTGGTGCCGACGCTGTTGCCGGCGACCCAGCTGGCGCAGGCCAACCGCTGGCTGGAACTGGCGCGCAGCGCGGCGTTCTCGGCCGGGCCGGCGCTGGGCGGCGCGCTGGTCGGCGGCATCGGCGCCGCCGTCGCCTACGGTCTGGCCACCCTGCTGTCGCTGCTGGCGGCGGGGCTGCTGGCGGGCCTGCCTTCCGAGCCGCCGCGCGCGGCGGCGCGGCGCCACCTGTGGCGCGAACTGCGCGAAGGCGCCGCGTTCGTGGCGGCGCACCCCTTGCTGCGGCCGGTGCTGGTGACGGCGGTGTGCTTCAACACCGCCTGGTTCGTGCTGCAGGCCGTCTACGTGGTCTACGCGGTGGAGCGCCTGGGCCTGACCGCCGCCGGCGTGGGCGCGACGCTGGGCATCTACGGCGCCGGCATGCTGGCCGGGGCCCTGGCCGCGCCATGGCTGGCGGCGCGCCTGTCGTTCGGCGCGATGATCGCGGCCGGCCCCACCTGCGCGCTGGCCGCCAGCCTCATCCTGCTGTCGACGCTGGCGTGGCCGGCGGGCGCCTGGGCCGGCGTCGGCCTGTTCCTGTTCGGCGCCGGACCGATCCTGTGGACCATCGCCACCACCACGCTGCGCCAGGCGGTCACGCCCAACGCGCTGCTGGGCCGCGTCTCGGCCGTGATCGTCACGGCGACGTTCGGCGCGCGGCCCGTGGGCGCCTTGATCGGCGCGACCCTGGCGGCGCGGCTGGGCATGGAAGCCTGCCTGTGGCTGTCCAGCGTCGGCTTTGCCGCCCAATTCGTGGTGCTGCTGGCTTCCCCGGTGGCGCGGCTGAGCCGCCAGCCGGAAACCGTGGCGGGTTGAACGACGCCACGCGGCGGCGCCGGGACCTTCTGTTGCGGTCCCGCAGGGACGGATCTGTATCTGGCGGCGGCCAGCGGCGGCCGCTAGACTGGCCTGCCATCGAGGCCGCCGCCCGCGGCGCCTCGCCCGACGCCCCCCTCGCCGCCATCATGCTGAACATCCTCGGAAAAGCCTCTTCCATCAACGTCCGCAAGGTCCTCTGGACCTGTGTCGAACTGGACCTGCCGTTCACGCGCGAGGACTGGGGCGCGGGCTTTCGCCCGACGGCCGACGCGGCCTTCCTGGCGCTCAACCCGAACGCCATGGTGCCGGTGCTGCGCGACGGCGACTTCGTGCTGTGGGAATCGAACAGCATCATCCGCTATCTCGCCAACCAGTATGGCGGCGACGCGGTGAATCCGCTGTATCCGGCCAACGCCCGGCTGCGCGCCCGCGTCGACCAGTGGATGGATTGGCAGGCGACCGACCTGAACCGGTCGTGGAGTTACGCCTTCCTGGCGCTGGCGCGGCAGTCGCCGGCGCACCGGGATGCCGCCGCCATCGAGGCCTCGAGCCGCGACTGGGCGCACTTCATGGGCATCCTGGAACAGCGCCTGCGTGACACGGGCGCCTACGTGGCCGGCGAAGCCTTCACGCTGGCCGACATCGCCATCGGCCTGTCGGTCAACCGCTGGTTCGCCACGCCGCTGGACAGCGCCCTGCGGCCCGAGCTGCCGGCGGTGGCCGCCTACTACGACCGGCTGGCCGAGCGGCCGGGCTACCGCGCCCACGGCCGCAACGGCACCGCCTAGCGGCGGTCCGGCCCGGCCGGACCGCCACGCCCGGCGGCGCGCGGTGGCCTGCCGCTTACTTGATCACGCCGCAGATCATGCGCCCGCCCCCGCCGCCCAGCGGCTTGGGGGTATCACTGTAGTTGTCCGCACCAACGTGGATCATCAGCGCGCGCTGCTTCACGTCGGCCATTTTCAGGCGCGGCGCCACCACGGCGGTCTTGGCGCTGCCATCGGCGCCCACGGTGATGAAAGGCAGATCGCCCAGATGGCCATCGGTGGCCAGGGGGCCCTTGTGCGCCTTGGTGTTGAACGGGTCGAGGTGACCACCCGCGGCGCCGCCCGGCATCACCTTGCCGTCGACCGTGGTCGCTTCACATGACCCCTTTTCGTGGACATGGAAGCCGTGTTCGCCCGGCGGCAGGCCCGTCAGCTTGGGCGTGAACTTCAGGCCTTCCTTGGTCTGCTCCAGCGCGACCGTGCCCGCGCTTTTGCCCACGGAGCCGTCATCGTTCAGGAACGACATCGTGACGCTCTCGGCCTGAACTACGGCCGAGACGCCGGCAAGCGCCAGCGTTGCAACGAGAATCGAGAGTTTCTTCATGGACTTTCCTCCTGGGAGTGATGCGCGTGATGCGAGCCGCCCGACGGGGCGGCGGTCGTCCCGGAACCTGTGACCAGGCCCGCGGACTGCCAAAGACAATAGCACCGCGCCGCGGCGCTTCGCCAGCAATCTTCGCTCCTGATACATCGGATACGTCCGCAAATCCGCGACGGTTGACGGGATCCCCCCCTGGCCGACAAGCTACCCCGTCGCCAGCAGCACCGCCGCGTGCAGCAGCACGCCGATCAGGCCGCCCACCAGGGTGCCGTTGAAGCGGATGTACTGCAGGTCGCGCCCCACGCTCAGTTCCAGTTCGTCGACCAGGTGGCGCTCGTCCCACAGCTTGACCGTGCGCGAGATGTGCTCGGTGACGCCGATGCGCAGCCGCCCGGTCAGGCGCCGCGCCGCGCCCAGCACGTGGCTGTTGATGGCCTCGCGCAGGTCCGGGTCCTCGCCCAGCTTGCGCGCCAGCGCCAGCAAGGCGCTTTCCAGGTGCGCGGCCAGCGCCGAATGCTCGTCGCTCAGGTCGCGCCGCAGCGCGGCGTGGATGTCGTCCCACAGGCCCTGCACGTATTCCTGCACCTTGGGGTGGTCGATGGCGCGCTGCTTCATGGCCTCGACCTGCGCGGCCAGCGCCGGATCGGCGCCCAGGCGCGCGATGTAGTCCAGCACCCAGGCCTCGTAGTCGCGCCGCACCGGGTGGTCGGGCTCGGACAGCACGTCGCGCAGCTCCTGCACCAGCGCGCGCGCCAGGCGGTCGGCCAGGTTGTCGGCGATGCCGTCGACCGAGGCGATGACATCCACCGCGGCGATGATGCGCGGCCATTCCTTGCGGGCGAACTTGACCAGCAGCGCCGAGGCGCGTTCCTTGACGTCCTCGTCGCCGAGGTAGCCGCCCAGCCGTTCCATGGCGGCGTCCAGCAGCTCCTGGTGGCGGCCGTCGCGGGTCAAGAGGCCCAGCACCTCGCCGGCGGTGCCGGCCGCGTCCCAGCGCCGCAGGTTCTTCACCACGAATTCCTGGATCACGCCGCGCACCGCGTGGTCGTCCAGCAGGTCCAGCGTCTGCAGCGCCACCCGCCGCGCGCCGTCGCTGAGCGCGTGCGCCTGCTTCGGCCGCGCCAGCCAGCGCGACAGGCGCGCGGCCGGGTCGAAGCCGCGCAGCTTCGCCATCAAGGTGTCCGGATCGAGGAAGTGGTCGCGCACGAACACCGCCAGGTTGTCGCCGATGCGGTCCTTGTTGCTGGGAATGATGGCGGTGTGCGGAATCGGCAGGCCCATCGGCCGGCGGAACAGCGCCACCACCGCGAACCAGTCGGCCAGCGCGCCCACGGTGGCGGCCTCGCAGAAGGCCCGCACCCAGGCCCAGGCGCCCTGCCCGCCCATGACGTGGCTGGTGATGAAACCGCTGATCATCGCCGCCAGCAGGGCCAGCGCGGCGATCTTCATGCGCCGCAGCTGCGCGCGGCGCGCCTGCGACGCCAGCGCGGAGCGGGTGGCGAAGGCCGGCGAGGACGGGCTGGCGGAAGGCGGCGTATCGGTCATGGGGTCTCCGGCGGGCATGCCCGCCCAGCATACCAAGCCGGCTGGCGGCGCCGCGCGGCCATCAGTCCTCGGGCCCGGCCAGCGCGCCGCGCAGCCAGGCGATGAAGGCATCGGCATGGGCGGTGCGGGCGCGGCCGGCGGCCGGCACCGCGCGCAGGCCCCCGTCGAACGGCACGAAGCCATAGGGCGCCACCAGTTGCCCCTCCTGCAATTCGCGCGAGATCAGCCGCCGCTCGACCAGCGCCACGCCCAGGCCCGACAGCGCGGCCTCGATGCACAGGTGGGTGTGCGGAAACGCCAGCGTGTCGCCCTGCGCAGCCGGCTGCCCGGTGATGGCCTCCCATTGGTTCCAGGCGCTGGAGGTGTATTCATGCGCGATGCGCACGCGCGCGGCCGGCTTCCTGCGCGCATAGGCCGGCGTGCAGACCGCGCCGAAGCGCACCGGCGCCAGCGGCAGGGACAGGCGCCGGTCGGCCTCGGCATAGCCCGAGAGATCCCAGGCCAGGATCAGGTCGGCGCCCTCGTTGCGCATTTCACGCGCCGAGGTCATCGACAGGCGGATGCGGATCTCGGGATGCTTGCGATAGAACACGGCCAGTTGCGGCACCAGCCAGCGCATGGCGAAGGTGGCGCTGCAGGCCACGTGCAGCCCCGGCGCCTGCGACTCGCGCGCCAGGCGCTCGTAGGCGTTTTCCAGCTGGTCGAAGGCCGCGCGCACCGAGGCGTAGAAGGTGGCGCCGGCCTGGGTCAGGCGCAGGCCGGTGCCGTCCTTTTCGAACAGCGCCACGCCCGCGTGCTCCTGCAGCAGGCGCAGATGGCGGCTGACAGCGCCGTGGCTGCGGCACAGTTCCTCGGCGGCGCGGGTGACCGAACCGCTGCGGGCGATGGCTTCGAAGGCGCGGACGGCGGACAGGGGCGGCAACTGGCGCATGGCGGGTCATCTGTCAGGAAAACTGACGAAGTGGCAGAAAAACTGCATTGTCGGATCCAAGGCCCGTTTTTAGCATGTCGGCATTGCATTGCAATCGCTAAACGCCCGCCGCGCCACCCCATGCATGGGCCGCCCGGACGCCTGGACCGATTGCCGCTTGTTTGAATTAACTGACGGTTTCCCTTTTCCCCAAGTCCTTTACGGAGTCCCCCATGCAC
>NZ_CYTU01000012.1:16454-17456 GCF_001299375.1 Achromobacter sp. 2789STDY5608621
CGATCAGCAGGCCCGGATCGACCAGATCATGATCGAACTGGACGGCACGCCCGACAAAAGCCGGTTGGGCGCCAACGCCCTGCTCGGCGTGTCGCTGGCGGTGGCGCACGCGGCCGCCCACAGCCAGCGGCTGCCGCTGTGGCGCCACATCGGCGGCGTGCAGGCGCAGACCCTGCCGGTGCCGATGATCAACATCATCAACGGCGGCGCGCATGCCGACAACCCGCTGGATTTCCAGGAATTCATGATCCTGCCGGTGGGCGCGGACAGCTTCCGCGAGGCGCTGCGCATGGGCGCGGAGGTCTTCCACACGCTGCGCCACGCCCTCAAGGCGGCCGGCCACAGCGTCAACGTGGGCGATGAAGGCGGCTTCGCGCCCACGCTGCGCAACGCGCCCGAGGCGCTGGACTTCATCATGGCCGCGATCGAGCGCGCCGGCCTGCGCCCCGGCGCCGACATCGCGCTGGCGCTGGACCCGGCCGCCAGTGAATTCCACGGCCCGGACGGCTACCGCTACCACGGCGAGAACCTGCTGCGCGACGCCGAACAGCAGGTGCAGTACCTGGCCGGGCTGGTGCGCGACTACCCCATCGTCTCGATCGAGGACGGCATGGCCGAGGACGACATCATCGGCTGGAAGACATTGGGCGCGACGCTGGGCGGCGCCTGCCAGCTGGTGGGCGACGACGTGTTCTGCACCAACCCGCGGCTGTTCCAGGCCGGCATCGACCAGGGCGTGGCCAACGCCATCCTGGTCAAGATCAACCAGATCGGCACGCTCAGCGAGACCGCGCAGGTGCTGGCGCTGGCGCGCCGCGCAGGCTACGGCGTGGTGATGTCGCACCGCTCCGGCGAAACCGAGGACACCAGCATCGCCGACCTGGCGGTGGCGGCCAACTGCGGCATGATCAAGACCGGCTCGCTGTCGCGCGCCGACCGCACCGCCAAGTACAACCGCCTGCTGCGCATCGAACGCGAACTGGGCGCGGCCGCCGTCTATGC
>NZ_CYTU01000012.1:17757-39606 GCF_001299375.1 Achromobacter sp. 2789STDY5608621
CCCGGTGCCGCGCAGGAACAGCCGCGCCAGCGTGCGCTCGGAGAGCGCCAGGCGCGCCGCCCAGGCGGCCAGCCCGTCGCCATCGGCGGGCTGGCGCAGCAGGTGCTCGTGGATGGCGCGCAGGCGCGCATCGGCCGGCCACGGCATGTCCAGGTGGGCCAGGCCGTCCCAGTCGATCTCGCGCATCAGCAACTGCGCGATCAGGCCGTCCTTGCCCTGCGGGTCGTAGTCCATCGGCATGTCGGCGGCGCGCAGCAGCAGTTCGTGCAGCAGCGGCGACACGCCGGTCAGCGCCGGCCCGCGCCCCGCGCCCAGTCCGGGCACGATGTAGGCCGTGCGCAGCGACACGCGGCCGCGCATGCGGGTCTCGTGCGTCACGCCGGCCGGCATCCACAGCGCGCTGCGCGGCGGCACCAGCCACACGCTGCCGGCGGCGCTGACCTGCATCACGCCCTGCACTGCGTACATGAGCTGGTCGCGCGGGTGCTGGTGCGGACGGCTGTGATGGCCGTCCGGATACTCCTTGGGCATGGCGCCCAGCGCGCGATCGAGCCATTGGTAGTCGACCTGGTTGGTGCTCTTGCGGGTGCCGCGGGTGCTGTTCTGCGCCGTCATCGTGGGTGCGCCGCCGGGTTGTCCGAAACGGCGTAGTCATTGTCCGGATCCCCGCCACCGGCGGGGTCGCCCATTCCTAGAATCCGGATTTTGACATTGCCACGGCCACCCAATGAAAAAACACATCCTCGTGCTCGACATCGACGGCACCCTGACCGACACCGTGGCGCTGCACCAGCGCGCCTTCCTGGGCGCGATGCAGGCGCTGGCGCTGCCGTCGCTGGACACGGATTGGGGCGGTTACCCCCACCACACCGACACCGGCATCCTGCGCCATGCGCTCGCCCGCCACGGCCTGGCGGCGCCGTCCGCCGCGATGCAGGCCGGCTTCGAGCAGGACCTGGCCGAGCGCTTTCGCGCCGCCATGGCGACCGCGCCGATCCGCGAAATCGCCGGCGCGGCGGCCTTCACGCGCTGGCTCGACGACTCGGACTGGGCGGTGGTCTACGCCACCGGCGGCGTGCGCGCGGTCAGCGGCCTGAAGCTGGACGCGGCCGGCATCGTTTACCGGCCCGATGCGCTGTTCACCGCCAGCGAGGAGCCGTCGCGCGACGCCCTGGTGGCGCGCGCCGTGGCGCATGCGCGCCAGCGCCATCCGCAGGCGCGTGATGGCATGGTCCTGTCCATGGGCGATGGCCGCTGGGACCTGGAGGTGGCCGCCCGGCTGGGCCTGCGCTTCCTGGGCGTGGGCGCGACGGCGCAGGCGCGGCTGCTGGCCGAGCGCGGCGCCACGGTGCTGCCGGACTTGACCGGCGCCGCGGCGGCGTTGACGCGGCTGGCGGCGGCCTGACCCCGTTCACTGGCGTTCAAGACAGGACGGCCGTCGGCGCCGACGATGGCCGCTTTTTCCGAGGAACCGCGCATGTCCGTCCCCACCGCCCCTGTCGTCCCGTCCGCGCCCGCCGTGCCGGAGAAAATCGTGATCGTGCTGGCGGCAACGCTCGGCGTGGGCCAGGCCGCCAACGTCTCGGCCTGCCTGGCCGCGGGCCTCGCGGCCGCCCTGCCCGGCTGGGCCGGCGCGCCGCTGCGCGACCCCGATGGCATGGTCTCGTCGGCCATCTCGCACCTGCCCATCATCGTGCTCTCGGCCGATGCGGTGCGCATGGCGCAACTGCGCGAACGGCTGGCGCCCGCGCCGCCCGACGGCGCGCGGCTGGCCGTGTTCCCGGCCTATGCCCGCGAGATCCATGAGGCCGCCCACTATTGGGCGCGGCACCGCGAGACCTCGCACCGCGACCAGCCCCTGCTCGGCGTCGGCCTGGCCGGCGCCAAGCGCTGGATCAACGCGCTGACCGGCAGCCTGCCGATGCTGCGTTGAACGCCCGCGCGCCGGCGCAACCGCTCAGGCGCGTTCGCGGTACGCGGTGGCGCACAGGATCGACAGGAACAGCAGCAGCGCCAGCGTCAGCAACAGGCCGCCCGCCGCCGTGATGATGGCGTCGGAGCGCCACAACAGCAGCGCCTGGCGCAACGCGGCGCCCGTCACCTCGGTCAGGCCCGTCAGCAACAGCAGCACGACGGCGAACGGCCAGACCGAGCCGCGCAGCGCCTGGCGCGACCGCCGCCAGCCATAGCCATCCGTCAGGGCGGCCTGCGGCAGGGCCAGGGACCAGGATCCCAGCAGGTGCGTCATGGGCAGCCACAGGATCATCAGCAACAGCAATGCGATGGCCAGGAACACCGTGCTGGGCGTGTTCGGCATCTGGAAATACAGGGAGAGCGTCAGGCTGCCGCTGATCGACTTCAGGGCGGCGATCGCGACGATCGCCGCGAACACCAGGGCCAGCACCCGGGCCTGGGCGCCATCCAGGCTGGGCGCCTGGCGCGGCACGCCCGCCAGCTGGCGCTGCCACGCCAGCGCCACGCGCGCCAGGGCCAGCAGATTGACCACCGCCGCCAGCAGGAACCAGGTTTCGCGCGGACCGCCCGCCTGGTTCAGCAGAAGCGCGCCCGGCAGCGACAGCGCGAACAGCACGCAGGCCCACGGCGCGGCGGCGACCATGGCGGGAACCTGCGCGCTGAACTGGCGGGCCGTCAACGCCAGCAGGCGACGCGCGGTGAGCGGATGCGGCAAGGTGTACCTCTCTCGGTCAGGTCGGGACCATCGGCCCCGCGGCCGATGGCGACTCCAGGCCTTATACCAGAGACGCGCGCCCGCCGCGCCGCATTCAATCGGCCAGCAGGCCCGGCGCCAGCGCCGCCAGGGTGGCGATGTGCGCGTCCATTTCCTGCGGGCGCGGATTGTCGATATTGCCGGCGCCCGCCGTGCGCAACCGCAGTGTCAGCAGCCCGCCGCCGTCGGCGCTGAACTGCAGGCCGAACACCCAGTCCACGCCTTGCGCGCGGGCAATCAACGTCAGCCAGCCGGTGTCCGGCTCGATCAGGGTCCGGGCCCGCAACAGGCCGCGCGCCTCCAGCGCGGACGGCGCGGCGGCGGCGAAGCGCTGCATGGCCGCCAGCACGGTCGGGGTCTCTGCGGAGAAAGCGATCTGCACCAGTTGCAGCGGCGGCACCAGCAACCGGTGCGAGAACAGCCGCGGCATCGGGGTGGCGGCGGCCGTCCACGAAGCCGGCACCGTGACCGGTCCGGGATCCGCGATGCCCGCCGGCGCCGGCGCCGTGAGCCGGGCCTGTCCGGCGGTCGACGCACAGCCGCCGAACAGCACCGCGGCCAGGGCCGGCAGCAACAACCGGGGCAGCCACCGCAGGAAGCCGCCGCCCTCGCCGGCGCGCGGCGCTAGGATCTGGCCGCGCATGCCTGGCCCTCCGGCTTGTCGTGATAGGTGCGGAATTCCTCCAGGTCCGCCAGCGGCTTCTGCAACCGATAGCAAGCGTTCAGGCCGCGCAACAGCAGGAAGGCTTCCTCGCTGCCGAGGGACTTGGAGAAATCATCGTCGGCCAGCTTGGTCGAAATCTCGTCCAGCGTCTTCTGGTCGCGATAGCGCGCCAGCCGCTCGCCCAGCGTGTAGGCGGTCAGCGCGGCCTGCAGCCGGCCCTGCGCGTCGCTGACCTGCTCGACCGAGGCGCTGGCGCCGACCTTGCTCAGCAGCGCCGTCAGCGCCACCGACTTTTCCAGCACCGACTTGGGCACGATGCTCTCGAAGGTGCCCACCGACACCAGCGCGGTCGGCACGTTCAGCGGCGCGGCGCCGTCCATCACCTGGTTGGTGCGGGTGTTGTAGGTCAGCGCCTTTTCCCAGAACGCGCGCGTGCCGGCCACCGGACGCCCCACCACCACGTAGGTGCCCTGCTTGAGCAGGCCGAGGTTGGAGCCGGCCGACTGGCTCACCGCCGACTGCGAATACAGCTGCACGCTGTAGTCCAGCACCATGCGGTTGCGCTGGTTCGCCAGCACCAGCTCGGCGGCGGTGAAGGCCACCCCCACCAGCGGCGAGACCAGCGGATTGTTGGCCAGGCTGGCCGCGCCGTTGGCCACGCCCTGCGCCCGTTGCAGCGCGCGCAGGGTCTCGGCGTTGCGTTCGGTGGTGACGTCCATCACGCGCAGCCGGAACGACGGCGCCACGCGCTCGTCCCAGCGCTGCACGTAATACACCAGCAGATTGGAGAAGTTCAGGGATTGATCGGGCTGCACGCCGCGCTGGTACCAGACCACGATGGACTGGTTGCTGCCGTCGTCCTTGGCGGCGATGTCGAGAATGACCGCGTAGTCCGCCGGGCCGTCGATGCCGGCGGTCTTGACGCCGGCCGCGTCCTTCAGCGCCGGGATCTCGACGGACCGCATCATGATCGAGAGCGGCGCATTGGCGGGCACCGCCAGCAGCCGTTCCGCGTCGGAAGAGGCCGGCGCGCCGGCCTGCTCCAGCAAGCGCGCGCGCTCATCGTCGCCGGGCTTGAGATAGAAGATGCGGTTGTCGGCGTAGATCGGGGTGTGCACCGTGTAGGCGTCGCCGATGCGCGGCTCGCTGCCCGCGCACCCCGCCAACATCGCCGCCAGTCCCAACATGCCCCACCGCAACGCGGCGCCGTCCGGACGCCGCAGGCCGGACCATATCCGGCGCATGAACACGAAAGCCATACTTGCTCCGCAAGAAAAGGCCCGCAATGGATCGGAACAACGCCTACGCCAGGCGCGATGGGCAAGAGGCGGTCAAGACCGCCCTGGCCGCGGCCGGGGACTCCCGGCGCCAGCCGGCGCGGGAATGGTCGGCATTTTTATCATTATGTTTCTTTTTGTCAAACTTTCGCGCGGATGCCAGGTCCGTGGCGCCGGGCTCGCCTTGCTGGCGGCGTCTCGCGCCGGGCGGGCGCGAGAAAACTCCAATCGGCATTCGACATGACGGCATCCAGAGGCTCGGACGCCGATGATAGCCGGCGGGCGCCGCCGAAACGCCGGTCCTAGGCCGCGCCCAGCAGCCCGGGCCGTCCTTCGTGCGCCGCCTGGGCGCGCTGCTGGATGAACTCGATCATCATGGAGATGGCGCGCGGATGATGGCGGTTGGGCATGTAGAGCATGTACATGGCGCGGCCGAAGATGCTCAGCCGCCACTGCGGCAAGGCGGGCAGCAGGTCGCCGCGCGCGATGTCGTCGTGCACCACGTAATCGGGCACCACGCCGATGCCGAGCCCGGCCAGCGCCGCCTCGCGCAGGAACGCGTAGTTGCGCGAGATCACGGTGGGCTCCAGCACCACGTGCTGGCGCGGCTGGCCGCCATAGTAGGCCGACAGCCGCAGCGGCCGGCCGATCACGGCGGCGCTGATGATGGGCAGGCGCGCCAGCTCCGCCGGCTTGTCCGGCAGGCCGCGGACGCGCGCGAAATCGCGCGAGGCACAGGCCACGTAGCGCACCTGGCCCAGCTCGCGCGCCACCAGGTTGTGCGGCGGCTCGGACATGATGCGCACGGCGATGTCGACCTCGTCGCGCAGCAGGTCGTCGACGCTGTTCTCGAACAGCACGTCCAGCACGATGTCGGGATAGGCCTGCTTGAACTCGATCAGCCACGGCATCATCACGAACTGGCCGTAGCCGCTGGGCACGCTCAGGCGCACCTTGCCTTGCGGCGTCTTGCCCAGGGTTTCGACGGCCTCGCGCGCCGCCGCCAGTTCGTCCTGGATGCTGCGGCCGTGCTGGTACAGCTTGAGTCCGATTTCGGTGGGCTCGACGTGGCGCGTGGTGCGCCGCAACAGCTGCATGCCGACGGCGCGCTCCAGCTGGGTCAGGTGGTAGCTGACGTTGGCGCGCGTCATCTTCAGCCGGCGCGCCGCTTCGCTCAGGTTGCCCGCGTCCACGATCTCCACCAGCAGGGTCAGCGCTTTCGTATCCATATCGAATCTCCCGGACCCGCGCTGGCTTTGTCCATTGCATCCCGGCGGTCCGGGGGCATTGTCAAATTCTTTTATCGTCGTTGTCAATTATGGATGCCATTGTCAAGACTTCTTTGCTGGGAAAGAATAGACGGATACAAGACGGGCCGTTCCTGGCCCGCCAGGCGCCGCGACAGCGCCGCGTCCGCCCCCGGGGCCCCGCCGGCACAGCGCCTTCCCTGAGCCGCCGCGGCGTCCCGGCCAGGGCCGGCGCGGGCGGCGACCCTACCGGAGACACTGTCCCATGACAGCCAGCGCACCCGCCGGCGCCGTTCATACGCGCCGCGACGGCGACGTTCTCGTCGTCACCATCGATCATCCCCCCGTCAATGCCCTGAGCGCCGATGTGCGCGCGGGCCTGGCGCGCGCCATCGACCAGGCCGCCAGCGATCCGCAGGTGCGGGCCGTGCTGCTGACCGGCGCCGGCAACAACTTCATCGCCGGCGCCGACATCCGCGAATTCGGCAAGCCGCCGCGTCCGCCCGCCCTGCCCGACGTGTGCAACCAGATCGAGGCCAGCGCCAAGCCGGTCGTGGCCGCGCTGCACGGCGCCGCGCTGGGCGGCGGGCTGGAAGTGGCGCTGGCCGCGCACTACCGCGTGGCCCTGCCCGGCGCCAAGCTGGGACTGCCCGAAGTGACGCTGGGCCTGCTGCCCGGCGCGGGCGGCACGCAGCGCGCGCCGCGCCTGATCGGCGCCGCGGCGGCGCTGGATCTGATGCTGTCGGGCAAGCCGCTGACGGCGCAGGCCGCCGTCGCCGCCGGCCTGGCCGATGAACTGGCGAGCGGCGCCGACCCGCTGGCCGCCGGCCTGGACTACACCCGCCGGCTGCTGGCGCAAGGCGCCGCGCCGCGCCGCAGCCGCGACGGCCAGGCGCTGGCCGATAAAGCCGCCGCCCTGGCCGCGATCGACGCCGCCGGCCAGCGCAGCGCCGCCACCACGCGCGGCCTGTTCTCGCCGGCAAAGATCCTTGAAGCGGTGCGCGCGGCCGTCGAATTGCCGTTCGACGAGGGCCTGCGCACCGAACGCGCGCTGTTCCTGCAATGCCTGGACAGCCCGCAGCGCGCCGGCCTGATCCACGCCTTCTTCGCCGAACGCGAAACCGCCAAGATCCCCGAACTGAAGCAGGCCAGGCCGCGCCGGCTCGAGCGCGTCGGCGTGATCGGCGGCGGCACGATGGGCGCCGGCATCGCGGTGGCGCTGCTGGACGCGGGCCTGCCGGTGGTCATGGTCGAGCAGGACGACGCCGCGCTGGCGCGCGGCCGCCAGCGGGTCGAGCACGTCTACGACCTGCTGGTCGGCAAGAACCGCATGAGCGCCGACGAGCGCGGCGCCCGCCTGGCGCGCCTCACCGGCGCCACCGACTACGCGGCACTGGGCGATGCCGACCTGGTCATCGAGGCCGTGTTCGAGGACATGGACGTCAAGCAGGCCGTGTTCACGCAGCTGGACCGCGTGGTCCGGCCCGACGCGGTGCTGGCCACCAACACCTCGTACCTGGACGTGGACCGCATCGCCCAGGCCACGCGCGATCCGGGCCGCGTGCTCGGGCTGCACTTCTTCTCGCCCGCCAACATCATGAAGCTGCTGGAAGTGGTGGTCGGCCGCGACACGGCGGCCGACACCGTGGCCACCGGCTTCGAACTGGCGCGCCGCCTGCGCAAGATCTCGGTGCGCGCGGGCGTCTGCGACGGCTTCATCGGCAACCGCATCCTGGCGGTGCACCGCCAGGCGGCCGACATGATGATGGAAGACGGCGCCTCGCCCTACGACATCGACGCGGCGGTGCGCGACTTCGGCTATCCCATGGGTCCGTACCAGATGGTGGACCTGGCCGGCGGCGACATCGGCTGGGCCACCCGCAAGCGCCGCGCCGCCACCCGCGACCCGGCGCTGCGTTATGTGCAGATCCCGGACCGCCTGTGCGAGCGCGGCTGGTTCGGCCAGAAGACCGGCCGCGGCTTCTACCTGTACCCCGACGGCGCGCGCCACGGCACGCCCGACCCGGAAGTGCTGGCCATCATCGACGCCGAGCGCCAGCGCGCCGGCGTCGCCCCGCGCGCCTTCAGCGCCGAGGACATCCAGCGCCGCTACCTGGCGGCGATGATCAACGAGGCGGCCAACGTGCTGCGCGAGGGCATCGCGCTGCGGCCGTCGGACATCGACATGGTGTTCCTGTCGGGCTACGGCTTTCCGCGCCACCGCGGCGGGCCGATGCACTACGCCGACCGCGTCGGACTGGCCAACGTGCTGGCCGACATCCGCGCGTACGCCAAGGAAGACCCCGCGTTCTGGAAGCCGTCGCCGCTGCTGGTCGAACTGGCCGAATCCGGCCGCGATTTCGCCAGCCTGAACCAGGCCGCCTGACCCCACTCACCCAACGGAAACCGATATGCGCGAAGCCGTCATCGTCTCCACCGCCCGCACGCCCATCACCAAGGCGCAGCGCGGCGAATTCAACCTGATCGCCGGGCCGACCCTGGCCGCCCACGCGGTGCGCGCCGCGGTCGAACGCAGCGGCATCGACCCCGCCCTGATCGAGGACGCCTTCATCGGCTGCGGCTACCCCGAGGGCGCCACCGGCCGCAACATCGGCCGCCAGGCGGTGATCCGCGCCGGCCTGCCGGTCAGTGTCGGCGGCGCCACCGTCAACCGCTATTGCGCCTCGGGCCTGCAGGCCATCGCCTCGGCCGCGGCGCGCATCGTCATGGACGGCGCGCCCGCCATGCTCGCCGGCGGCGTCGAGCTGGTCTCGCAGATCCGCACCCGCGACGACGGCGTCAGCGGCATGGACCCGTGGATCGTGGCCAACAAGCCCGAGCTGTACCTGCCCATGATCGAGACCGCCGACATCGTCGCCGCGCGCTACGGCATCAGCCGCGAGGCGCAGGACCGCTTCGCCGCGCAGAGCCAGGCGCGCACCGAGGCCGCGCAGGCCGCCGGCCGCTTGCGCGAGGAGATCATCGCCGTGACCACCACCATGGCCGTCACCGACCGCGCCACCGGCGCCGTGTCGGAACGCGAGGTCACGGTGGACCAGGACACCTGCAACCGCCCCGGCACCACCTACGAGGCGCTGGCCAAGCTGGCGCCGGTGCGCGGCCCGGACCAGTTCGTGACGGCCGGCAACGCCTCGCAGCTGTCGGACGGCGCCGCCGCCTGCGTGCTGATGGAAGCGGCCGAGGCGCAACGCGCCGGCATCCGCCCGCTGGGCGCGTTCCGCGACCTGGCGATCGCCGGCTGCGAACCCGATGAAATGGGCATCGGCCCGGTCTACGCCGTGCCCAAGCTGCTGGCGCGCCACGGCCTGAAGGTCGACGACATCGACCTGTGGGAACTGAACGAAGCCTTCGCCTCGCAGGCCCTGTACTGCCAGGAGCGCCTGGGCATCCCGATGGAGCGGCTGAACGTCAACGGCGGCTCGATCGCGCTGGGCCACCCGTTCGGCGTCACCGGCGCCCGCCTGGCCGGCCACGTGCTGCTGGAAGGCCGCCGCCGCGGCGCGCGCTACGCCGTCGTCACCATGTGCGTGGGCGGCGGCATGGGCGCGGCCGGCCTGTTCGAAATCTACTGAGGAATCGCCCGATGGATCTGGAATTCACCCCTGAAGAAAACGCCTTCCGCGACGAGGTCCGCGCCTTCCTGGCAGCGCACCTGCCGGCGCGCCTGTCGGCCAAGGTCACGCAGGGCAAACTGCTGGCGCGCGCCGACATGGTCGAATGGCACGCCATCCTCAACCGCCAGGGCTGGCTCGCCAGCCACTGGCCGGTGGAATACGGCGGCACCGGCTGGAGCGCCACGCAGAAGTTCATCTTCGACAACGAATGCGCGCTGGCCGGCGCGCCGCGCATCGTGCCGTTCGGCCTGAGCATGCTGGGGCCGGTGCTGATCAAGTACGGCAACGAGGCGCAGAAGCGCCACTGGCTGCCGCGCATCCTGGACGGCTCGGACTGGTGGTGCCAGGGCTATTCCGAGCCCGGCGCCGGCTCGGACCTGGCCTCGGTCAAGACCACCGCGGTGCGCGACGGCGACCACTACGTCGTCAACGGCCAGAAGACCTGGACCACGCTGGGCCAGTACGCCAACATGATCTTCTGCCTGGTGCGCACCTCCAGCGAGGGCCGGCGCCAGGAAGGCATCAGCTTCCTGCTGATCGACATGGCCAGCCCGGGCGTGCAGGTGCGCCCCATCATCACGCTGGACGGCGAGCACGAGGTCAACGAGGTGTTCTTCTCGGACGCGCGGGTGCCGGTCGAGAACCTGGTGGGCGAGGAAAACCGCGGCTGGACCTGCGCCAAGTACCTGCTGACCTATGAGCGCACCAACATCGCCGGCGTCGGCCAGTCGACCGCGGCGCTGGAGCGCCTGAAGACGGTGGCCGCCAGCCAGAAGAAGAACGGCCGCCCGCTGGCCGAGGATCCCGACTTCGCCGCGCGGCTGGCGCGGGTGGAGATCGAACTGGCCAACATGCGCACCACCAACCTGCGCGTGGTGGCGGCGGTGGCCGGCGGCGGCGCGCCCGGCGCCGAAAGCTCGATGCTCAAGATCCGCGGCACCCAGATCCGCCAGGAGATCACCGCGCTGAACCGCCGCGCCATGGGCCCCTATGCGCGCCCGTTCGTGGCCGAGTCCCTGCACGACGGCTACGACGCCGCGCCCATCGGCCCCGAGGGCGCCGACAGCGCCGCGGCGCAGTACTTCAACAACCGCAAGCTGTCGATCTTCGGCGGCTCCAACGAAATCCAGAAGAACATCATCTCCAAGATGATCCTGGGACTGTAAAGGCCGGCCATGAACTTTGAACACACCGAAGACCGGCGCATGCTGTCCGACATGCTGCGCCGCTTTGTCGCCGAACAATACGACTTCGCCACGCGCGAGCGCCACGCAAAAATGGCGCAAGGCTACAACCCCGAATTCTGGCGCCGCTATGCCGAACTGGGCGCCATCGGCGCGCTGTTCGCAGAGGAGCACGGCGGCCTGGGCGGCGCGGGCTTCGACATCAGCGTGGTGTTCGAGGCGCTGGGCCGCGGCCTGGTGCTGGAACCCTTCCTGGATGCGTTGATGGTCGGCAGCGCCATCGCCCGCGCCGGCAGCGCGGCGCAGCGCGAGGCGCTGGACGGCCTGATCGCGGGCAGCATCACCGCCGCGCTGGCCGCGGCCGAGCCCGGCTCCGGCTACGCCCTGAACGAGGTGCGCGCGCGCGCCGAGCGCAGCGGCGACGGCTGGGCGCTGAACGGCGCCAAGGCCGTCGTGACGGGCGGCGAGCATGCCGACCTGTTCCTGGTGTCGGCGCGCACCAGCGGCGCCGAGGACGACGCAGCCGGCATCAGCCTGTTCCTGGTCAGCGCCGGCACCCCGGGCGTGACCGTGCGCGGCTACGACCTGATCGACGGCGGCCGCGCCGCGGAACTCGGCTTCGAGAACGTGGCGCTGGGCGCCGACAGCCTGCTGGGCGAGGCCGGCGCCGGCCATGCGCTGCTGGAGCATGCCACCGGCCGCGGCATCCTGGCGCTGTGCGCCGAGGCCGTGGGCGCGATGGACTGCGCCCGCGACGCGACCCTGGAATACCTGCGCACGCGGCGCCAGTTCGGCGTGCCGATCGGCAGCTTCCAGGCGCTGCAGCACCGCATGGCCGACGTGCTGCTGGAGATCGAGCAGGCGCGCTCGGCGGTCATCAACGCCGCGGCCGCGCTCGACCACCCCGACCGCGCCACGCGCGAACGCGCGCTGTCGGCCGCCAAGTACACCATCGGCCGCATCGGCACGCTGGTGGCCGAAGAGAGCATCCAGCTGCACGGCGGCATCGGCATGACCTGGGAGCTGCCGCTGGCGCATTACGCCAAGCGGCTGGTCATGATCGACCACCAGCTGGGCGACGAGGACCACCACCTGCGGCGCTACATCGCCCTGGGGCGGGCCTGAGCGGCGAGGAGCACATCATGACGCAGGCCCGCACAGACGCCCCCATCGCCCCGCCCCTCGCCCGGCCCTTCTCGGCCCCCTTCCCGGTCAGGACCGCCGCCGACGTCCAGCGCCTGGCGGCGCGGCCGCTGGCCGAGACGCTGACGGTGCAAAGCACCTACGAGCTCTTCCGCAACTCGGCCGCCGCCTTCGGCGACCGCCTGGCGCTGACCTTCCTGCGCAGCGCCGACCCCGACGAACCGGCGATCAGCTGGAGCTACAACGAACTGCTGGCCGGCATCCACCAGACCGCCAACCTGCTGCACAGCCTGGGCGTGGGTCCGACGGATGCGGTCGGGGTGCTGCTGCCCGGCTGCCTCGAATACCACCTGGCGCTGTGGGGCGGCGAGGCCGCCGGCATCGTGCAGCCGCTCAACCCGCTGCTGACCGAGGACAAGCTGGCCTCGCTGCTGGCCACCGCCGGCGCCAAGGTGCTGATCGCGTATGGCTCGGACACCGAGTGCGAGTCGTGGTCCAAGGCCCTGCGGCTGCGCGAGCGGGTGCCATCGCTGCGCACGCTGCTGCGCGTGGCGCCGCATGACGAACCGCCGTCGCGGCGGCCGGCGCTGCCGGACGACGCGCTCGACTTCAACAGCGCGCGCGCCGCCCAGCCGCTGGACCGGCTGCTGAACGAACGCGTGATCCGCGCCGACGACGTGGCCGCCTATTTCCATACCGGCGGCACTACCGGGGCGCCCAAGCTGGCCATCCATACCCACGCCAACCAGGTCTTCACGGCCTGGGCGGCGGTGCAGCTGCAGGGCGCGGGGCCGGGCGACGTGGTCATCAACGGCTATCCGCTGTTCCACGTGGCCGGCGTGCTGCCCGCCTCGCTGGCGGCGCTGTCGGCCGGCGTGCAGACCGTGATCCCGACCACGCTGCTGCTGCGCAACCGCGAGGTGCTGCGCAACTACTGGCGGCTGGTGGAGCGCCACCGCGCCACCTCGCTGCAAGGGGTGCCCACCATCCTGGCGGCGCTGGCCGAGATTCCGCTGGACGGCGCCGATATCTCGACCCTGCGCTACTGCCGCACCGGCGCCGCGCCGTTGCCGGCGGAGCTGGCGGCGCGCTTCGAGCGCCTGTTCGGCCTGCACGTGAACGAAAGCCTGGGCATGACGGAAATGGCCGGCATCACCTCGATCACGCCGCCCGGCTCGGACTTCCCGGTCAATTGCGTGGGTTTTCCGCTGCCCTACGTGCAGGTGCGCGTGGTCGGCCTGGACGCGCCCGCCGGCCAGCCGGCGCGCGACCTGCCGCCCGGGCAGGCCGGCATGCTGCTGTTCAAGTCGCCCAACGTGATTCCCGGCTTTCTCGACCCCGAGGACACCGCCCGCGCCTTCACCGAGGACGGCTGGCTCATCAGCGGCGACGTCGGCTTCCTCGACACCGAGGGCCGCCTGCACCTGCAGGGCCGCGCCAAGGACCTGATCATCCGCGGCGGCCACAACATCGATCCCAAGACCATCGAGGACGCGCTGGCCTCGCATCCGGCGGTGCGCATCTGCGCCGCGGTGGGCGCGCCCGATCCGTACGCGGGCGAGCTGCCGATCGCCTTCGTGACCCTGGCCGACGACGTCGAGGTCTCCGAGGCCGAGCTGGTCGCCTACGCCGCCGCCCACGTCGACGAGGCGCCGGCGCGGCCCAAGCGCGTGATCGTGCTCGAGCAGATGCCCATGACCAACGTCGGCAAGATCTACAAGCCCGACCTGCGCCGCCTGGCGACGGCGGTCTCGGCGCGCGCCGTGGTCGAGCGCGTCCTCGAACAGGCCGGCCTGCCGCCGGACAGTCCCCTGCTGCGCGTGCTGCCCGACGCGCAGCCCGACGTCGCCGTCGAAGCCGACGCCGCCACCCCCGCGCCGCTGAAGGAGCAGCTGCGCGAGGCCTTGCAACGATTGCCGGTCAAGGTCGCCCTGCGCGGCTGACCGGCGCCCCATAAAAAAACCACACTGGAGACACGCCCCCATGGCCCATCAACCCCTGCGCCGCGCCTGCGTCGGCGCCCTGCTGCTGGCGCTGGCCGGCGGCGCGCTGGCGCCCGCCGCGTCGGCGCAAAGCGCCTTTCCCAATCGCCCCATCACCCTGATCGTGCCGTTCCCGGCCGGCGGCTCCACCGATCGCCACATGCGCATCGTGGCGCAGGACGCTTCCAAGTACCTGGGCCAGCCGGTCGTGGTCGAGAACCGGCCCGGCGTCGGCGGCACGCTCGGCCCGGCCACCATGTCGCGCACCGCCAAGCCCGACGGCTACACCGTCGCGCTGTACACGCTGGCGATGCTGCGCATGCCCTACATGCAGAAGACCTCGTGGGATCCGATCAACGACTTCACCTTCATCCTGGGGCTGTCGGGCTACACCTTCGGCTTCACGGTGCGCGCCGACTCGCCCTACAAGACCTTCAACGAATACATCGAAGCCGCGCGCAAGAACCCCGGCAGCGTCGACTACGGCTCGACCGGCGTGGGCTCATCGCCGCACCTGCTGATCGAGGAAGTGGCCATCAACGCCAAGGTCAAGCTGAACCACGTGCCGTACAAGGGCAACGCCGACATGCAGCAGGCGCTGCTGGGCGGCCACGTGATGGCGCAGAGCGACGCCACCGGCTGGGACCAGTTCGTGGACTCGGGCAAGATGCGGCTGCTGGTGACGTTCGGCGACAAGCGCACCACGCGCTGGCCCGACGTGCCCACGGCGCAGGAGCTGGGCTACAAGGTCGTGTCGACCTCGCCTTATGGCCTGGCCGGCCCCAAGGGCATGGACCCGGCGGTGGTCAAGACGCTGCATGACGCCTTCAAGAAGGCGCTGTTCGACCCGGCCAGTATCGAGATCATGAAGCAGCTGAACCAGGAGCCGGCCTACCGCGACAGCGCCGACTACAAGGCCTGGGCGCAGGCCACCTACGTCAAGGAAAAAAGCCTGATCGAGTACCTGGGACTGATGGCCAAGGACTGACGCCCCACCCCTGGTTTCGTCCAGGACGGGCCGGACGCCTCGCGGCGGCCGGCCCGTTTTTCATTGGAACGCGGACTTGTAGGCGTACAGGCCGGGCGCGCCGCCCGTCATCACGAACAGCACGTCGCTGCCCGGCGCGTGGCGGCCGGCGCGCAGGTCGGCCAGCAGGCCGGCGAAGGCCTTGCCCGAATACACCGGATCGAGCAGCAGCCCTTCGCTGCGCGCCAGCAGGCCGACCGCCTCCAGCATGGCCGGCGTCGGCACGCCATAGGCCAGGCCGCGCTGGCTGCCATCGACCAGGATGTCGTTGGGCGCCGGCGCCGCGATCTCGTCCGCCTGGCCCTGCGCCAGCAGCGCCAGCGTGGCGGCGGTGAGGTCGACCGTCTTGGCATGCGCGACCTCGACGTCGGCCAGCGTGGTGAACGACTGCACGCGGGTGGCGGGCAGGCCCGCCGCGACCACGCCAGCCGCCAGGCCGGCATGGGTGCCGGCGCTGCCGTTGGCCACCACGATGCGGGCGAAGTCCGCGCCCAGTTCACGCGACTGCGCCAGGATCTCCAGCGCGCAGGCGGCGTAGCCGAGCGCGCCGATGGGCGTCGACCCGCCCAGCGGCGCCAGGTAGACGCGGCGCCCGGCCAGCTCCAGCGCGCGCACCCGCTCCAGCGCCGCCGCCATGGCATCGGCGCCCGCCGGCAGCGCATGCACCGTCGCGCCGAACAGGCGGTTCAGCAGCATGTTGCCGTTTTCCTCGTAATCGACGTCGTCGCGCGGCACCACCCGGCCCAGCACCAGCTCGCAGGCCATGCCGGCGCGGGCCGCGGCCGCCGCGGTCAGGCGCGCGTGGTTCGATTGCAGGCCGCCGACCGTCACCACGGTATCGGCACCCTGCGCGCGCGCCTCGCCCAACAGGAACTCCAGCTTGCGCAGCTTGTTGCCGCCGCCGCCCAGCGACATGTGATCGTCGCGCTTGACGTACAGGCGCACGCCGTTGGCCGAGGCGCCCAGGGCCGCCTCCAGTCCGGCCAGGCGCTGGATCGGCGTGGGGCCGTCGAGCAAGGCATGACGGGGAAAGCGCTGCAACGCGGACGAAAGGCCAGTGGGCATGGGGAATCCAGGAAAAGAGGCATGGCCGGCGGCGCGCGCCGCCGACGCGGGACGCCGACCGCAGCAGGATACGCCAAGACGGCCGCGCGATTGATCAGGGCTGGCATGCCGATTGTGCAGAAAGCGGCATGAATCCGCCGCGCCAGGGGCGGTCCACACCGCAAGGCGCGTCCCAGGGCCTGTGCGAGGCTTCTTGTCGTGTGAACCGGCCCTAGCCCTCGGCGGCCGAACCCTGCGCGGCCCGCCGCATCTGCTCGAAACAGAACTCGCGCGCGATGCGGGTGGCCGGGCTTTCGCTGCGGCCGCGCAGCGTGACGAAGGCGAAGTGCGCCGCGATGTCGAAGTCCGGCGGCGGCGGCAGGCGCGCCAGGCGGCCCGCGGCGATCGGCCCCGCGGCCGACGCCAGCACGCCCAGATAGACCGCGTCCGAGCGCGCGGCGATATCGAGCAGGCCGGCGATGTCCTCGCTCTCCATGTGCAGTTCGAAGCCGTCCGGCCGCGCCGCCGCGACGCGCCGCCGGATCTCCGGCGACAGGCCGGTGGACATCACCGGATAGGCCAGCACCTGCGGCAGAGACGGCGCGGGGCCCGCCAGCAGTGGATGGTCCGGGCGGCAGACGAAGCCCGACGCCAGGCTGGGCATGGCGGCCACGTCCAGGTCGGCGTCGTTGTCCAGCGTGCGCACGTGCACCACCAGCGCGTCCAGGGCGCGTTCACGCAGGCCGGCGAGCAGCGCGTCGGTCGGCCCGCGCGACAGGCGCACGCGCAGCCGCGGATAGGCGTCCATCACATGGCGCATCAGCGGCACGCTGAACAGCGCGCTGGGCGCGGCGCCCAGGCCCAGCGCCACCGCGCCGGCCTCGCCCTGCGCCAGCAGCTCGGCCTCGCGCCGGATCTCGTGCACCTCGGCCAGCACCCGGCGGGCGCGCGCGGCCACCTGCCGGCCCAGCGGCGTGGCCTCGTTGCGCTTGCCGATGCGGTCCACCAGCGGCGCCCCCAGCTCGGCCTCCAGCAGCTGGATGCTGCGGCTGAACGCCGGCTGCGACAGATGCAGCGATTCCGCGGCGCGGGTGAACGAGCCGGTTTCCAGCAGCGCCACCAGATGGGCCAGTTGCGAAAGATTCATGAAGACTCCGGCCGCGGCCGCGCCGCGAATAATCATGCATAAAACGCATTGTAATCAGCCAATCAATCGATTGGACATATGAAAACAGCGCTTCTAGCATTCCGGAAAACACACAACACCCAAGGGAATCCGATGAAGACATTGCTGTTATCCGCCGTCGCCACGCTCGCCCTGCTGGCCACGGGCGCCGCCGCCGCCGAAGACTACCCCGTCCGGCCGGTATCGCTGATGGTGCCGTATCCGGCCGGCGGCGCCAGCGACATCACGGCGCGCGCGCTGCAGGGGCCGATGACCGGGACGCTGGGCGGCCAGGTCATCGTCGAGAACCTGGGCGGCGCCAACGGCGTGCTCGGCGCCAATCGCGTGCTGGGCGCCAAGGCCGACGGCTACTACGTGTTCCAGGGATCGCCCAACGAACTGATCCTGGCCGGGCTGACCAACAAGTCGGTCCACTACCGGCCCGAGGCCTTCCGCATGATCGCGCCGGTCGCCACCTCGCCCTATGTCGTGATGACGCGCGCCGGGCTGGGCGTGGCCAACGTCGATGAACTGGTGGCGCTGGCCAGGCGCGGCGGCGCGCCGCTGACCTATGGCTCGGGCGGCGCGGGTTCGATGATCCACCTCATCACCGAGGCCCTTGCCAAGCGCGCCGGCCTGACGCTGACGCACATCCCCTATCGCGGCGCGTCGCCGATGCTGACCGACATGGCGGGCGGCCAGATCGACTTCGCCATCGTGCCCTATCAGGCCAACTACGCGGACCTGCGGCGCGAAGGCCGCATCCGCATCATTGGCACCCTCAACCGCGAACGCCTGCCGATGCTGCCCGATGTGCCCAGCGTGCAGGAGAGCGCCAGCCTGAAGGATTTCAACTACACCATCTGGACCGCCTACATGGTCAAGCAGGGCACGCCCGACGCGGTGGCGCAGAAGCTGCACGCCGCGGTCGAGGCGGCGCTGGCCGACCCCGCCGCGCGCAAGACGCTGCTGGCCCAGGGCAAGATCCTGTTCGAGCCGCAGACCCTGGCCGCCAGCGAAGCCTTCTATGCCGAACAGACCGCGCGCCTGACCGAACTGGTGCGCAGCAGCGGTTTCCAGGCCGAATGAGCGGCCGCCCTTTTCCTTCCCACGGAGTCTGCATGTCCGACACTCTCATCCAGCCGGTGCTGGCGCATCTCGACGAGCGCCAGCCGTCCATCGCGCACTGGCTCAAGGCGTTCCTGCGCATCCCCAGCGTCAGCGCCGACCCGGCCTTTGCCGAGCACATGGCGCAGGCGCGCGACTTCCTGTGCGAGCGGCTGCGCCGCGAGGGGCTGCACAACGTGCAATTGCTGGACGGCGGCGGCGAGCCGGCCGTCTACGGCGAGTGGCTGGGCGCGCCCGGCAAGCCCACGCTGCTGATCTACGGCCACTACGACGTGCAGCCCGCCGACCCGCTGGAACTGTGGCGCACGCCGCCCTTCGAGCCGACCCAGGTCGGCGACCGGCTCTATGCGCGCGGCGCCTCCGACGTCAAGGGCTCGACCACCGTGGCGCTGGAGGTGGTGTTCGCCTTCCTGGCCACGCTGCGCAGTTGCCCGGTCAACATCAAGGTGTTCATCGAGGGCGAAGAGGAAACCGGCAGCCCCACGCTGCGGACGCTGATCCAGCGTCACGGCGCCCTGCTGGCCGCCGACGCGGTGCTGTCGGCCGACGGCGGCCGCGCCAGCGCCCAGGTGCCGACCATCAACACCGGCGCGCGCGGCAACGCGGCGCTGGAGGTGCGGCTGCGCACGGCGGCCAAGGATCTGCATTCCGGCCGCTATGGCGGCGGCGTGCGCAACGCGCTGCACGACATGGCCGCGCTGCTGGCCACGCTGCATGCGGCCGATGGCCGCGTCGCGGTGGCCGGCTTCGACGACGACGCCACGCCGCCCACGCCGCGCCAGCGCCAGGACACGGCCGCGTTTCCCTATGACGAGGCGGCGTTCTTCGACGACGTGGGCGCGGCCAGCCATGGCGAGCCGGGCTACAGCCCGCGCGAGCGCATCACGCTGCGCCCGGCGCTGGACGTGAACGGCATGTGGGGCGGCTACACCGGCGCCGGCACCAAGACCATCATCGCCTGCGAGGCCTCGGCCAAGCTGACCGTGCGCGTGGTCGAAGGCCAGGACCCGGCGCGCGTGATCCGCGCGGTCCTGGCGCACCTGCGGGCCCACTGCCCGCCCGGCGCCGCGCTGGAGGTGGTGGCGATGCACGACGGCTCGCCGGCCTCGACGCTGGCGCCGGACCATCCGCTGGTGCGCGCGGCCCAGGCGGTGCTGCAGGCCGGCGACGGCCGCGAGCCGATCCACGTGCGGCTGGGCGCCACCGTGCCCATCACCTCGGTGTTCAAGGAGACGCTCGGCATCGACACGCTGATGTTCGGCTTCAACCTGCCCGACGAGGACGTGCACGCGCCCAACGAGTTCTTCCGCATCGGCTCGATCCGCGAGGGCGTGCAGGCCTGGACGCGGCTGCTCGACGCGCTCGGCCAGTACCAGCCGGCGGCGTTCCGCGCCTGAGCGCGGCAGGCCCGGGGCCGGGGCAAGGCCCCAGGCCCCGCCGCGCGGACTCGCGGGGGGATCGCGCGGCGGACGCCAACAATTTTGGTATGCAATAAATGTTGCCAGTCCGGTATCGGATTTTGATAGACTGACCGCCTCGACAGCCCCACCCCGGCCCCGCGGCCGCGCTCCATGACCCAGGAAGTTCCCGCCGATCCCAGCGCCGACGATATCGCCAAGGCCATTGCCGCCGCCATCGTGGCGCACCGGCTGCCGCCCGGCACCCGTCTGCGCGAGGAAGCCCTGGCGCGCGTCTACAAGGTCAGCCGCACCAAGATCCGCGCGGCCCTGCTGATGCTGTCCAAGGACAAGCTGATCAACATCGTGCCCGACAAGGGCGCCTTCGTCAGCAAGCCCGACGCCAACGAGGCGCGCGAGGTCTACGCCGTGCGCCGCATCCTCGAGGCCGCGCTGGCGCGCGAGTTCGTGGCGCGCGCCACGGCGGCCGACTACCGCCGCATCGACGCCCACCTGGCCGAGGAACGCGCGGCGGTGGAAAGCGGCGACGTGCAGACGCGCAACCGCCTGCTGGGCGACTTCCACATCCTGCTGGCCGAGACCGTCGGCAACTCGGTGCTGACCGGCATGCTGCGCGAGCTGTCGGCGCGCAGCGCCGTGATCACCGTGCTGTACCAGAGCTCGCACGACGCCAGCTGCTCCTCGCGCGAGCACCACGCCTTCATCGACGCGGCCCGCGCCGGCGACACCGCGCGCGCCTGCGCGCTGATGGACGAGCACCTGGAACACGTGCAGACCGCGCTCGACTTCGACGAAGACGCCCACGCCGCCAGCGACCTGGTCACCGCCCTGTTGCGCTGACGCGCGCGCCCCGCCCGCGGCTTGATCGCGCGCAAGGTTTGATTCCGCGCAAACGGCGCCGCGCCTCCTCCCGATACAGTGTTACGTAGTCGCCGCCTGTCGCGGCGGCTGCTGCACAAACACGGGAGACACCATGTACAAGCACATTCTCATTCCCACGGACGGCTCGCAATTGTCCTCGGAAGCCCTGGTCGAAAGCCTCAATCTGGCCAAGTCGCTGGGCGCCCGCACCACCATCCTCACGGTCGAGGAACCCTTTCACGTCTTCGCCATGGGCGCCGCGCAGGTGGCCCACAGCCTGAGCGAGTACCAGGACCAGATCCGCGCCCAGGCCGAGCGCCTGCTGAGCGCGGCCGCCACCCAGGCGCGCGAGGCCGGCGTGCCGTGCGAAACGCTGCGCGCCACCGATGAAGACCCCTATCGCGCCATCATCAACGCCGCCGCCGAGCGCGGCTGCGACCTGATCGCCATGGCCTCGCACGGCCGCCGCGGCATGGCCGCGGTGGTGCTGGGCAGCCAGACCCAGAAGGTGCTGGCGCATTCCACCACGCCGGTGCTGGTGTACCGCAAGCAACGCTGAACCGCGCCGGCCCGCGGGCCGGCGTCCCCGGGGCCGCCGCGCATCCACGCGGACAGCGGCGGCCTTTCCCCCGGCGCATCACGGCCCGGGATGCAGCAACTGCTCCATGCGTTCCTGGATCCAGCGCACGGTGGCGCTGGGCGTATGCCCCTGCAGCCACAGCGTGCGCACCGGCAGCGGCGGCAGCGACAGGCCGACGCAGGGCACGCAGGCCAGGTCCTTGCGGTAGCCCTCGTACTCGGCGATGTTCAGCGGCAGGATCGCCCAGCCCAGGCCGTCGACCGCCATCGCCGCAATGCTGTAGAAGCTGTCCGAGCGCCAGGCCGACGGGCTCATCACCACGTCCTCCACCCCTTCCATCTGCATCACCAGCTGGCGATGGCGCGCCAGGTCATTGCGCGTGACCTCGGGCAGCGCCGCCAGCGGATGATCGCGCGCGACGAAGATGCCCTGGCCGACGTCGCCCAGGTAGCGGTGGGCGAAGGCCGGGCCCGGGTCGCCGCGGTCGAAGTGGAAGGCCACGCTGGCGCGGCCCTGCTGCACGTAGTCCGCCACCTCGGTGGCGGTGCCGTTGAGCTGGCTCAGTTCCAGCGCCGGAAAGCGCGTCGACACTTCCCGCACCAGCACGGCCAGCACGCGGTCGGGCAAGGCTTCGTCGAGCGCCACGCTCAGGCGCGCATCCTGCCCGGCGGCGAATGACAGCGCGCGCTGTTCCAGGCCGGCCGCCTGGCGCAGCAATTCGCGCGCCTCCAGCAGCAGCACTTCGCCGGCCCGCGTCAGCGTGGCG
>NZ_CYTU01000012.1:39891-48094 GCF_001299375.1 Achromobacter sp. 2789STDY5608621
GAGTAAACGCATGACGCAGCGCAATTCTTCCCTCTCCAATACCGCTACCGCCACCGCGGCCGCCCCCGGCCGCTGGCTGGTGCTGGCCATCGTGTCCAGCGCCCTGTTGCTGATCGTGGTCGACATGACAGTGCTTTACACCGCGCTGCCGCGGCTCACGCACGAGCTGGGCGTGACGGCTTCGTCCAAGCTCTGGATCGTCAACATCTACGCGCTGGTGGTGTCCGGCCTGCTGCTGGGCATGGGCACGCTGGGCGACCGCCTGGGGCACAAGCGCCTGTTCATGATGGGCCTGGCCGTGTTCGGCGCGGCCTCGCTGGCGGCGGCCTATTCGCCCAACCCGGCCGCGCTGATCGCGGCGCGCGCGGTGCTGGCGGTGGGCGCGGCCATGATGATGCCGGCGACGCTGTCGATCCTGCGCCTGACCTTCGCCGACGAGCGCGAGCGCGCCATCGCCATCGGCGTCTGGGCCTCGGTGGCCTCGGGCGGCGCGGCGCTCGGTCCGGTCATCGGCGGCATCCTGCTGGAGCATTTCTGGTGGGGCTCGGTGTTCCTGATCAACCTGCCGATCGTGCTGCTCGCGCTGCCGCTGGCGCGCCGCTACATCCCGGCCGGCCAGCCGGACCGCCAGCGCCCCTGGGACCTGGTCGGCTCGCTGCAGGTGATGGTCGGCCTGATCCTGACCGCCTACGCGCTCAAGGAGCTGGGCCGCGCCCAGCCGTCCTGGCTGGACGCCGCGCTGGCCTGCGCCGGCGGCGCCGCGATGCTGTTCATCTTCGCCCGGCGCCAGCGCGCGCGGCCCCATCCGCTGATCGACTTCGCCATCTTCCGCAACCGCAGCTTCAGTTCGGCGGTGGCCTCGGCGCTGTTCGCGGCGGCGGCGCTGCTGGGCATGGAGCTGGTGTTCAGCCAGCGCCTGCAGCTGGTGCTGGGCATGTCGCCGATCGAGGCCGCGCTCTACATCCTGCCGCTGCCGCTGGCCGCGTTCATCGCCGGCCCGCTGGCCGGCTGGCTGCTGCCGAGGGTGGGCAGCGCGCGCCTGCTGTTCGTCTCGCTGCTGGTGTCCGGCCTGGGCATGGGCGGTTACCTGTTCAGCTACGACGGCGCGCTGGCGTCGCAGATCGCCAGCCTGTGCGTGCTGGGCGTGGGCATCGGCGCCACCATGACGGCCGCCTCCAGCACCATCATGCAGAGCGCCACGCCCGAGCGCGCCGGCATGGCCGCGTCGATCGAGGAAGTCTCGTATGAACTGGGCGGCGCACTGGGCGTGACGCTGATGGGCTCGATCCTGTCGGGCGTCTACGCGCACACCCTGGACGTGCCCACCGGCCTGCCCGCGGCCGCGGCGCGCGACAGCCTGGACGAAGCGCTGGTCCTGGCCGAGGGCCTGTCCAGCGACGCGGGAGCCGCGCTGGCGCGGCTGGCCCGCGACGCGTTCGACGCGGGCTACACCGCGGTCATCGCCACCGCCACCGTGCTGCTGCTGGCCACCGCGTTGCTAGTGCTGGTGAACCGCTGGCGCGGCGGCGCCTAGGCGGCATCGCCCGGCCGCCGCGCTCCCACCAGGCTCAGCACGTAGTCCAAGAACGCGGCCTCGTCCGGCATGGCGCCGCCGCCCGCCGCGATGGCGTCGGCCACTTCCAGCTGACTGTGCAGCCAGTACTGGATCAGCGCGCCGGTGGTGATCATGGCCTGTCCGGCCGGAATGTCGGCGCGCACGAAGCCGGCCTTCTGGGCCTGCGCGAAGACCGGCACGAACAGCTGGTTCAGGCGTGCCGAGCGCGCCCGGCGCTCGGCTTCCTGCGCCCCCATCACGCGCCACAGCTGGAAACGCAGGGCGGCCGGATGCGTCTTCCAGTAGCGCAGATAGCTGCCCACCATGTCCGGCACCGTGCGCGCCGTGACGGGCTGGCGCGCGATCGGCTCGATCGCGTCCAGGAAATCCTCGGTGATGCATTCCCCCACCTTGGACCAGAGGCTTTCCTTGTCCTTGAAGTGGTGGTGGATCAGCCCCGGCGAGACCTTGGCTTCCTGCGCGATCAGCCGCATGGTCGAACCGTCGAAACCCAGCCGGGCGAACAGCGTCAGCGCCGATTCGAGGATCACGTCGCGGGCGTCGGGCGTCGTGTATTGCGAGCGCAGCTCTGTCATGCCGGGGGTCTCTGTGAGGATGGAATCAGCCATGTTACGGGTCCGGAATGCATTGATCAATTGACTGACCAAACGTTTAGTCAATAGAATTGCGACAAATTCTCATTAACCGCACTGGAGTTTGTCGTGTCCCCGTCCCCCGCGCTGCCGCGCCGTCGCCTGTCCCGTCCCCTGCTGCTGGCGATGTCGCTGACCCTGGCCCCGTTCTCAACGCGGGCGCAGACGCCCGCCACGGCCGCCGACGCCGCGCCGGCCGCGGCGGCGGCCTCGACCGCGCCCCAGGCCGGCGCCGCCGAGCTGCCTGCCGTCACCGTGACCGCGCGCCGGCGCGAGGAAAGCGCGCAGGACGTGCCCATCAGCATGACCGTGCTGAACGGCGAACAGTTGCGCGTCGATACCTCGCCGCAGGCCGGCAACGCCGGCCTGGCGCGCTCGGCGCCCAACCTGGCGTTCACCGACACCGGCGGCCAGAACTCCAACGTCTTCACCATTCGCGGCGTGGGCTCGTTCGCGCCGCTGTCGCCGGACGACACCTCGGTGGTGATGTACGCCAACGACGTGCCGCGCTCGGTCTACGGCGCGCCGCCGACGCTGCTGGACGTGAACCGGGTTGAAGTGCTGCGCGGGCCGCAAGGCACGCTGTTCGGCCGCAACACCCAGGGCGGCGCCATCAACGTGATCGCCAACCAGCCGGTGTTCGACCGCGAATACACCGTGCGCGGCGAGATCGGCTCGCACGGCCACCGGCTGGGCGAACTGATCGCCAACGAGGCCCTGTCGGACACCGTGGCCGCGCGCCTGGCGCTGCGCTACACCACGGTGGACGGGACCACCCCCAACCTGGCTTCGGGCGGCAAGGACGGCTGGGCCGACGTGGGCGCGGCGCGCGCCACGGTGCTGTGGACGCCCGGCGCCAACACCGTGGTGACGGTCACCGGGTCGTACGACCAGCAGAAAGCCGCTGCGCCGCGCTTCGTATGGCTGCAGAACCCGCGCTTTCCGCAGACCGCCTCGGATCCCGAGAACAAGATCGACTGGAAGGACAGCAGCGGCAGCGTCAAGGTCGAGCACGAGTTCGAGCACTTCACCCTGACCTCGCTGACCAGCTACCTGGATTCGCGCTCGCGCCAGGCCTTCGACCTGACCGACGGCCTGATCTATTCGGCGATGACCGGCCGGCCCGCGTCCGTGTACAACGTGCCCTACGCCGACTACGCCGACATCCGCTTCCAGGAACAGAGCTGGCAGCAGGAATTCCGCCTGAGTTCGCCGGAGACCAGCGCGCTGGGCTGGACCGTGGGCGCCAACTACTTCCATTCCAGTTTCCGCAACGACACCACCGCCAAGGCCTCGCCGGCGGCGTTCAACTTCCAGACCCAGAACGGCACCCAGGCCAACCGCATCAAGACCGACAGCGCCTCGCTGTTCGGCGAGGCCAGCGTGCCGCTCACGCCCAGGCTGAAGGCCCTGGCCGGCCTGCGCTACACGCACGAGGCCAAGGACGCGCGCTACCGCTACACCGGCAACGGCAACCCGGCGGTGGTGGCCAACTTCAGCCAGCACGACACGCTGTCCGACAATTTCGTCACCGGCCGCACCGGCCTGTCGTATGACTGGAGCGACGCGCTGATGACTTACGCCACTGTCTCGCGCGGCTATGTCTCGGGCGGCTTTGCCGGCGTGTCCGTCAACACGCCGACCGGCAAGCCGGAAACGCCGTTCGAGGCCTCGACCAGCTGGACCTACGAACTGGGCTTCAAGTCGCAATGGTTCGACCGCCGCCTGGACCTGAACGGCTCGGTGTTCCTGAACGAGGTCAAGCGCGGCCACCTGATCGTGTTCAACCCGTCGGCGCTGCTGTTCACGCCCGCCTCGCTCGACTACCGCAGCAAGGGCGCCGAACTGGAATTCGCGGCGCGCGTGCATCCCAACGTCAAGCTGATCGGCGGCGCCGGCTACACCCACGCCGAACTGGTCTCGGTGCCCGCCGGCAGCGCCACCGGCGCGCAATCGGGCAACCGCGTGCCCAACGTGCCGCGCCTGACCGCCAACCTCGGCGTGGAGGTCGAAGCGCCGGCGCGGCCGCTCGGCCTGCCCGGCCAGCTCAATGGCCAGATCGTCTGGCAGCACGTCGGCGCGCGCGCGGCGGACGTCAAGGAAAGCTTCACCCTGCCGGCCTACGACGTGGTCAACCTGCGCGCCGGCTGGCGCGACGGGCCGCTGGAAATCTACGGCTTCGTCTACAACCTGTTCGACAAGCAATACCTGGTGGCGGGCCAGAGCTGGGGCCCCACGGTCAGTTCGGTGCGGCTGGGACAGGAGCGCCTGGCCGGCGTCGGCATGAGCTGGAAGTTCTGACATGCGGACCGGCCAACCCGCCGCGCCCTGGGCGCGCCTGGCCGCCATCGCGGCCCTGTACGTGTCGCTGGGCGCGGTGCTCGGCTTCGTGCAGGGCGGCGTCGGCCCGATCCTGCGCGACAAAGGCCATGCGCTGGCCTCGATGGCGCCGGTGTTCGCGCTGTACCTGCCGTTCGGCGTGACCTTCCTGTGGGCGCCGCTGGTGGACCGCTGGCGCCTGCCCTGGCTGGGCCGGCGCAGCGGCTGGATCGTGGCGGCGCAAGGCCTGGCGGTGCTGCTGGTGGCCGCGATCGCGCTGGGCGGCGCGCTGTCGCTGGCCGCGCTGTTCGGTCTGGGCCTGGCGGCGACGCTGGCGGTCGCCACCATGGACGTGGCGCTGGACGCCTGGACGGTCGAGCACATCGCCGACGCCCATCGCGGCGCGGCATCGGCGGCCAAGGTCGGCGGCCTGTCGCTGGGCGCGGTGCTGGGCGGCGGCGTGCTGGTCGGCCTGTTTCCCCGCCTGGGCTGGGAAGGCGCGCTGCTGTGGCTGGCCGCCCTGATGGCGCTGGCGACGCTGCCGGCCTGGCGCCTGCCCGACCACGCCGCGCCAGCGCCGGCGCGGCAAGCCAGGCCGGGCCTGCGGGCCGCCCTGCGGCAGCCGGCCATGGCCGCGCGCCTGCTGCGCATCAGCCTGGTCACCTGCGCGCTGATGGCGCTGTTCAACCTGAACCGGCTGATGCTGGTGGACCTGGGCGTGCCGCTGGCGCGCATCGGCTGGGTGCTGGGCGTGGCCGCGCCGCTGGCCAACCTGGCGATGGCGCTGGCGCTGCCGGCGGCGCTGCGGCGCTACGCCCCGCGGCCCTTGCTGTGGGCCTTGCTGGCGGCCACCGTGGCCGGCGCGCTGGCCATCGTCATGGCCCTGCGCATCGGCAACGCCGACCTGGCCATCGCGGCCTCGATCGCGATCAGCGCCTGCGTCAGCGGCCTGTACATCGTCATGGGCGGCCTGATCCTGGGCTGGGCGGCGGGCGGCCAGGCCGCCACCGACTATGCGCTGCTGTACGGCCTGGGCCGCTTCGTCGGCACGCTGGCGCTGCTGGGCATGCCGGCGCTGATCGCCCGCATCGGCTGGCCGGCGTTCTATGCGACGGCCGCCGCCTGCGCCACGCTGGCCGTCGGCGTCTTCATGGCGGCGCTGCGAAAAACCTGATCCCTGTCGGCACAAAGGCGGCAAGCCCCGTAAACTTCCGGACATTCCCATTGAGATAGATCATCGTACCCAGGGTATGGCTTCGGATAGGCTTATGCGAAACGTGAAAGACAAGTCCGCCCCCGACAAGGACAGCTATTTGTTCTCCGACCAGATTGGACACCTGCTGCGGCGCGTGTACCAACGGCATACCGCCCTGTTCCAGCAGTACATCCCCGACTCGCAGCTGACCGCGGCGCAGTTCGTCGTGCTGTGCTCGGTGCGCGACAACCAGGGCAGTTCGCTGGCGGATATCGTCAAGGCCACGGTCATCGACCAGGCCACGGTGCGCGGCGTGGTCGACCGGCTCAAGCAGCGCGAGCTGGTGCGCGTCGACCACGACCCGCACGACCGCCGCAAGGTGGTGATCAACCTGACCCCGGTGGGCCAGGAGCTGGTGCGCAAGATGGAGCCCTTCGCGCTGCAGATCACCGAAAGCACCTACGGCAAGCTCAATCCCGCCGAGCGCCTGGCGCTGGAATTCCTGCTGCGCAAGATGATCGAGGGCGACGCCGGGGAATGAGGCCTGCTAAATGAGGCGTACGGGCTCCCGGCATACGGGCGTCCGGCGTCCGGGCGTCCGGCATACGGGCTGCCGGCGTCCGGGCAACCCGCATCCGGGCGGCGCGCGTCCGCCCGGATAAGCCCCCTTCCCCTGACGGATCAGTCCAGCGCGCGGTTGCGCGACTCGACGTCCACCGCTCGGATCGACAGGGCCGCGGCCAGCAGCATGGCCGCCAGCACCGCCAGCGCCAGCGTGAAGTGGGTGGCCATGATGGGCGCGATGATGGCCGGCGCGAACAGGCCGCCAAACCGCGCCACGGCGCCCGCCAGGCCCATGCCGCTGGCGCGCAGGTCGGTCGGGTAGACCTCGGGCGTGAAGGCGTACAGCGCGCCCCAGGTGCCCAGCAGCGCGAAGCTCATCAACAGCGTCGAGCCGATCACCAGGAAGCTCGAGGTGCCCAGGCTGTACAGCATGCACCCCACCGCGCTCAGGATCAGGAAGCCCACCAGCGTCGGCTTGCGGCCCCAGCGTTCCACCCCGTAGGCCGACAGCGCGAAGCCCGGCAACTGCACCAGCGCCAGCAGCACCAGGAATTCCTGGCCGCGCATGAAGGCGAAGCCCTGGCTGCTGAGCTTGATCGGCAGGTAGACGAACACGCCGTAGTAGGCGATGGAGATCAGCGCCCAGGCCAGGCACAGCGCGATGCTGCGGCGGCGCAGCGTGTTCGAGAACAGCGCCGACAGCGGCTTGCGCTCATGCAGTTCCGGCTTGAGCTCGGGGATGTCGGTCGGACGTCCGTTGACGCGGGCCACGCGCTCGAGCACCTTGCGCGCCTGTCCCGACTTGCCGTTGCGGTTCAGGTACATCGGCGACTCGGGGATGTAGAAGCGCAGCACCACGCCGATCAGCGCCGGCAGGCCGGTGACGAAGAAGATCACGCGCCAGGCATCGTCGCCCCACGACAGCGCGGCCAGGGCTAGCAGCGCCAGGCAGATCGTGCCCAGGGCCCAGAACGACTCCAGCAGCACCAGCCAGCGGCCGCGGCGTTCGCTCGGCAGGAACTCGGCCATCATGGTGTAGTCCACCGGCAGCGTGCCGCCGACACCGATGCCGGTGACGAAGCGCAGCAACAGCAGCCAGGCGAAGTCCGGCGCGAAGGCCGAGGCCACGCCGGCGCAGGCGTCGATGACCACCGCCATCATCAGCACCGGCCGCCGGCCGATGCGGTCGGCCAGCCGGCCGAAAGCGAAGGCGCCGATCAGCATGCCGACGAAGAACGCGGTGCCGGTCTGCAAGGCCTCGGGCACCGGGATGCCGAAGGTGCGGGCGATCGAAGGCGCGCTGAAGCCGATCGACAGCACCTGCATGGCGTCGGCCAGCCAGACCAGGCCGAAGATCATGAACAGCCGGTACTGGAACTTGCCGACGCCGGCTGTCTTGATGCCTTGTTCCACCGTGATGAATGAAGCTGACATATGCGTGATTCCCTTTGTGTGTCGCGCGCAGGGTCCGCGCCCGATACGGGCGTCGGCCCCGGTCCGGTACGTGGCCGACCCCGCGGATGCGGGATGCAGCAACGCCCCTCGGCGCCGGGCAGGCGTCGATGGAAAACCGATGCGCGCGATGTTGTGTCGCGAGGCGCGGCCGGATCCGCCATGGATCGCGAGCCGCCGCCCCGTCTTCCCCTTACTGCGGCTGCGCGTGCTGGCGCAGCTTGCCTATCGTCGTCGTGTCAACTGGCCAAGCCTCTTCCTCCGGCGCGAACCGCGCGCGCAAATAGTCGATCAAATCGCCGATCTGCCTGTCGTCCAGGCTGTTGCCGAACGCCGGCATGTAGCCCAGGGCATCGTCGGCCGGGGCCTGGATGCCATGGAGGATCACCTGGATCAGGTTGTCCGGCGATGCGGCGTGCAGATTGGTGTTCTGGCCCAGCAGGGGCTTGACCCCGAACAGGGTCG
>NZ_CYTU01000012.1:48389-49166 GCF_001299375.1 Achromobacter sp. 2789STDY5608621
TCAGGTAGGTGACGATGGCCTTCAGGTCGCTGGCCGGCAATTCGGCCAGCCCATGGATCACGGGCGCCATGGGGCCCGCGGCCACGCCATGGCGCGGCGAATAGCCGGTGCGCAGGTACTGGAACAGTTCCTCGCCCGACCAGGCCCGCTCGCCCGTGGCGAGCTGGTTCAGCGCCGGCGCGTTCCAGCCCTCGGCCTGGCCGCCGGCCAGGTAGGCCAGGCCGCCCTTCTCCGCGCCCAGCGCGTTGCGCGGCGAATGGCAGGCGGCGCAGTGGCCCACGCCTTCCACCAGATACGCGCCGCGGTTCCATTCGGCGTCCTGCGACGGATCCGGCGTGAACGGCTTGGGATCGTGGAACAGCAGGTTCCAGCCGGCCAGCAGCGGCCGCAGGTTGAACGGGAAGCCCAGTTCGGTGCGCGGCGGCGTCGCGGCCACCGCGGGCTGCGACATCAGGTAGCCGTACAGCGCCTGCAGGTCGGCGTCGCTGAGCTTGGCATAGGCCGTGTAGGGAAACGCCGGATACAGCTGGCGGCCGTCCTGGTGGATGCCCTGGCGCATGGCGCGTTCGAAGGCCGCGTATGACCAGCGGCCGATGCCGGTCTGCGCATCCGGGGTGATGTTGGTGGAATAGATGACGCCGAACGGCGTCTCCAGCGCCAGGCCGCCGGCGTTGCGGGCGCCGCCCGGCGCGGTGTGGCAGGCCACGCAGTCGCCGGCGGCGGCCACCAGCCGGCCACGCTCGATCGCCTGCGTCGAATACAAAGAAGCGTCGGGCC
>NZ_CYTU01000012.1:49415-53066 GCF_001299375.1 Achromobacter sp. 2789STDY5608621
CCGTCCACATCCAGCCGCCCGTCCCGCAACGGGCCGGGCACGCCCGACGCCGCGATGGTCATTGCGCCCGCGGCCGACGGCATCGGCTCGGCGCCGCGCCATTCGTCGAACGCCGCCGGGCCGGCGATGAGGCGGCGGGCATCGGCCAGCCGCTCGGGTTGCTGGCGCGTGATGGCCAGGCGCGTGGCGGCGCCTTGCGCGGCGCGCAGGTCCTGGCTGTCGTGGCCGGCGACCACCCGCGTCACCTCGATCCGCCCGGTGGCGGGCTGGATCGCCACGTCGGCCACCCAGGCGCTCCAGACCATGTGCGCCGAACCGTCCTCGGCCTCGCAGCGCACCTGCGCGGTGGCGAAGCCGCTGCCGTGCAGCAGGCCATCGGCCGTCGTCACCGGATCGCGCGCCGCGGCCTGCTCCACCACCTGCCGCGCCAATTCATGGCCGCGCGCATCGGCCAGGTGCCGCAGCCGCCAGCCGACCGGATCCTCGCCCGCCGCCAGCGCCTGTTCGTGCCACAGGCTTTCGCCGGCGAACACCTGGGCCGCATTCAATTCATCGACGTCCGCGTGCAGCAAGGCATGCGAGGCCGCCGGCGCCAGCACCGGGCTGTCGCCCTGCACGGTGGCATGGCCGCTGGCCTGCGCGCGGCCGGGCCGCGCCAACAGGCGCGCCAGGCTGGGACGCACCGCCCAGGGCTGGGCCGAACGCAGCGCCGGGCCCTGGGCCAGGTCCGCGGCGCGCAGCGCCAGGGTGGCTGCCGTCGCCGGCCGGCAGGCCACGCAGACCGGCCGGCCCACGGCCTCGGACAGCATCGCCGCGTCGGCGGCCGCATCCAGCAGATCGAGCAAGTGCGCGGGCTGGCCGGCCTCGGCCGCGCCCCGCGGCCAGGCGGCCACGCGCACCGCCTGGATGGGCCAGTCCATCAGCGCCGCCAGCTCGCGCCGCGCCAGCGTGTGCATTGCCGCCGCGTCCGGCGGCAGCCACAGCGTCAGGCGGCCCTCGAGGCACCAGGCCGCGACGCGCGCGCCGGACGCCATATCGGCGGGCCGCCATTGATATTCAGGATCATCGTCCGGATTCCCGTCCGCCCGGCCGGCGCGATCCTCGCGCGGCGACGGACCGTCGCCCCGCCACACCGGCGCCATGCAGGCCAGCGCCTGCCGCGCATGCTGCGGCGTCACGGCGACCACGCCCACGAAGTGTTCGCGCCGCACCGCCGCCACCACGCCCGCCTGGGCCCGTGCGTCGTCCAGGCGCACGCTGTCGAGCGTGCTGCCGCGATAGCGGGTGCCGTCCCAGCCAGCCGCGGGCGGGCGCAGCGCCAACCCGTGCAGCAGGTCGGAAGGCGGCTCGACGGCGAATGCCGCGGCCTCGGGTAGCCACGCGCTCATGCGTCGGCCCCCTCGGGTCCGCGCGGCCGCGCCATCGCGTCCGCGCGCAGTTCGACCGCGCGCAGCGCCGCCTGCATGATCTCGACATGCGTGCCGCAGCGGCACAGGTTGTGATGCAGTTCGCTGCGCAGGGCTTGTTCGGACGGCGCCGGGTCGCGGCGCAGCAGCGCCTCGACCGTCATGATCATGCCGTTCAGGCAATAGCCGCACTGGGCCGCCTGGCAGTCGATGAAGGCGCGCTGCGTCGGCCCGGGCCGCTCGCGCGTGCCCAGCCCTTCGAGCGTGGTGACCTCGCGCCCCTGCGCCGCCTTCACCGGAATCACACAGGAGCGCGCCGCCACGCCGTCGATCAGCACCGTGCAGGCGCCGCACTCGCCCAGGCCGCAGCCATACTTCGGCCCGTTCAGCGCCAGATCGTTGCGCAGCACCAGCAACAGCGACGTCGTCGGCGGCGCCGCCACGCGCACGGCGGCGCCGTTGACCTTCAGGCCGATCGGATCGGCGGCGAGCGTGGCGGAGTGTTCCATGATGTGCGTGGCGAAAGATCCGGTGAAGGAAGGACGGCGGGCGCGTCAGGCCGCCTTGGCCTTCGGTTCGACCAGCGGCTCGCTGAACACGTCGTAGCCGAAACACCAGCTGGGATCCTCATTGGTCCGCAACCAGGTGTTGTCGTGCGAAATGCGCTGCACCTTGCTGGCGCGCTCGGCGCGGTTGGCTTCGTACAGCGCGAAAGCCAGTTCGTGATTATGCGCCCCGACCTCCTTGAAGCAACGCACCAGCATGGCGCCGTCCTCGATGGCCATGGCCGCGCCCTGCGCCATGTGCGGCTTCATCGGGTGGCAGGCGTCGCCCAGCAGCACCAGGCGGCCGCGGCTCCACAGCGGCAGCGGGTCGCGCTCCAGCAGCGACCACTTGGTCACCTCGACGGTGGCGTCGATCAGCGCCTGCACCGTGGGATGCCAGCCCTGGAAGGCCTCGCGCATCTCGTCCTTGCTGCTGGGCAGCCAGCGGTCGTTGAGATCCCATTTCTCGACCGGCACGCCGGTCACGTAGTAGAGCTCGTCGGCCTTGCTGGTGACGAAGTACGTCATCATGTGGCGGTCATCGGTCCACCACTTCACGCAGGCGTCGAACGGCAGCATGCCGGCCTTGACCTCGGGCGTCGGGAACACCGCGCGATGCGCCAGGTAGCCGGCGTACTTGGGGGGCTCGGGCCCCAGCAGTTCCTCGCGGATGTGGGAATTGACGCCATCGGCGCCGATCACGATGTCGGCATGCTCGACGCTGCCGTCGGCAAAGCGCATCTCGACGTCGCTGCCGCGGTCGGTCACGCCGATCAGGTGCTTGGAGTACGCCATCACGCGCTCGGGCAGGGCCTCGATCAGCAGGGCGTGGAAGTCGCCGCGATGCACCGTCAGGTAGGACGCGCCATAGGTCTTGACGGCGTAGTCGCCCAGCGGGATCCGCGCCAGCACGTCGCCGGTCATGCCGTGGCGGCTGTACCAGTAGTCGGGATGCGAACCCTGGGCGTTGAGCGCGTCCTCGATGCCGATGCGGCGCAGGATCTTCATGACGTTGGGCCCGACGTGGATACCGGCGCCCAGCCGCGAAAAACTCGGCGCCTGTTCGTAGACGCGCACGTCGAAGCCTTCCTGCAGCAGGAGCGAGGCGGTGGCGGCGCCACCGAGGCCGGCGCCGATCACGGCGATGCGGGGGGATTTAGACAAGAGGCTCTCCTACTTTTCTATGCATACACTCTATTTTTTCCAGATGGAAAACCGCACCATCGTGGATCCGAAACTGTTCGCCTTCGTCCAAAACAGTGCATTTTTATGCACATATAGGTAAAAACCACTATGAACATCGGCTTTGCGATTCACCTTGCTGTTTGCAAGAATAGAGCGTCTACACTGTTTTTTTAATTTATCGAAAACCCTAAGATGGATCCGCGCATCACGTCATCACGCTCGATCCGCCCTCTGCGCGGCGCAAGCGATGGCCGCGGGATCCCGTCCTGGCATCGACCCACCCGGAGCACGGCATGAGCCAACCATCCAGCACCTTCCTGTACGGCGCCAACATCCACGCCAACGGCATCCGCCAGCACTACCTGCGCTACGGCGGCGCCGAGGGCGCGCGCGCCGAACGCGACGCGCTCATCCTGATCCCCGGCATCACCAGCCCGGCGGTCACCTGGGGCTTCGTGGCCGAGCGCCTGGGCCAGCGCTACGACACCTATGTGCTGGACGTGCGCGGCCGCGGC
>NZ_CYTU01000012.1:53322-60217 GCF_001299375.1 Achromobacter sp. 2789STDY5608621
CTGGCCTGGTACGTCGACTCGATCCGCCAGGCCACGCACGGCATGGACGCCGAGGCCATGCGCGCCTTCTGCCCCACCTGGACCGAGGAACAGCGGCGCCTGCGCGCGCAATGGCTGCACACCTGCCACGAACCCGCCATCGTGCGCAGCTTCGAGGACTTCGGCCGCGACGACATCCATGCCGACCTGCCGCATGTGCGCGTGCCGCAACTACTGATGACCGCCGAGAACGGCGGCGTGGTCGGCGACGAGGACGTGGCCGAATGGCAGGGCCTGGCGCCCGACACCCTGCACCGGCGCGTGCCCGCCGCCGGCCACATGATCCCCTGGGACAACGAGGCCGGTTTCCACGAGGCGCTGGGCGACTTCCTCGAACCGCGCGGCTGAACCCCGCCCTTCCCCCCTACTTCGACAGGAGTCCGCCATGCCCGTCAGCGACATCGACCTGATCCGCGCCTGGAAACAGGTGCTCACGCTTTCCCGCCTCGAAGCCGGCCAGACCGTGACCGTGCTCACCGGCGCCGACACCCATCCGCAGACGCTGCGCTGCGCCATCGCCGCCGCCGGCGACATGGGCGCGCGCGTCAACCGCCTGGATCTGCCGCCGGTCAACGGCGAGAAATCCCTCAGCCGCGACTCGCTGGCCTACCTGGGCACCACGCCGCTGACCGGCAACCCCGCCGCCATCGCCGCGCTCAAGGCCAGCGACCTGGTGCTGGACCTGATGACGCTGCTGTTCTCGCCCGAGCAGCACGAGATCCTGCAGGGCGGAACCAAGATCCTGCTGGCGGTCGAGCCGCCCGAGATCCTGTGCCGCCTGGTGCCGACCGAGGCCGACCGCGCCCGAGTGCGCGCGGCCGCCGCGCGGATCGCCGAGGCGCGCCAGATGCGCATCACCTCGCAGGCCGGCACCGACCTGCAATGCCGGCTGGGCAGCTTTCCGGCGATTTCCGAATACGGCTTCGTCGACGAGCCGGGGCGCTGGGACCACTGGCCCAGCGGCTTCGTGCTGACCTGGCCCGACGAAGGCCACAGCAACGGCCAGGTGGTGCTGGACCGCGGCGACATCCTGCTGCCGATGAAGGACTACGTGACCGACCCCATCACGCTGACCGTCGAGCGCGGCTACGTCACCCGCATCCAGGGCGGCCTGCAGGCCGAGGTGCTGCGCGACTACATGGCGTCGTATGAAGACCCCGAGGCCTACGCCGTCTCGCACATCGGCTGGGGCCTGCAGCCGCGCGCCCACTGGTCGATGCTGGGCCACTACGGCAAGGAGACCCATATCGGCATGGACGCCCGCGCCTTCGAGGGCAACTTCCTCTGGTCCATGGGGCCGAACAACGAGGCCGGCGGCCAACGCACCACCGCCTGCCACATCGACATCCCGATGCGCCACTGCACCGTGATGCTGGATGATCGCGCCGTCGTCATCGACGGCGTGGTGCAGGACGAACCCGGGCTGGCGCGCGCCGCCCGCCGCAAGGAGTTGGCATGACCACCACCGTTCCCGCCGGGGATATCTCGGCTTACGCCCGCCAGGGCTTCGGCACGCCGCTGCCGCTGAAGGCGCCGTTCGGCCTGCTGATCATCGACTTCGTCAACGGCTTCGCCGACCCCGCCGTGTTCGGCGGCGGCAATATCCCGCAGGCCATCGAACGCACCCGCGCCTTGCTGGCGCACGCGCGCGAACAGGGCTGGCCGGTGGCGCACAGCCGCATCGTGTTCTCGGACGACGACGCCGACAGCAACATCTTCTGCCTGAAGGTGCCGGGCATGCTGACGCTCAAGGAAGACAGCCACAACAGCGCCATCGTGCCGCAGCTGGCGCCCGCGCCCGGCGAATACGTGGTGCGCAAGAGCACGCCGTCGGCGTTCTACGGCACCATGCTGGCGCCGTGGCTGGCGCAGCGCGGCGTGCAGACGCTGGTGGTGGCCGGCTGCGTCACCAGCGGCTGCGTGCGCGCCAGCGTGGTCGACGCCATGCAGGCCGGCTTCCGGCCGCTGGTGGTGGCCGACTGCTGCGGCGACCGCGCGCTCGGGCCGCACGAGGCCAACCTGTTCGACATGGCGCAGAAGTACGCCGCCGTCATGCCGCTGGAGCAGGCCCTGGCCGACATCGGCGCGCTGGCGGCATAATCGTTGATCGGCCCGGATCGCCTTCGCCCATGAACCTGCCCCATCCCCACGCGCTGCACGACGCGCTGCTGACCCACCCCGGCGCGCTGCTGGTCGTGCGCGCCCCGACCGCGCCGCCCCGTCCGGCGCCCGGGCAGCCGGGCGTGGTGTCGGATTACGTGCAGGACACGCCCGAGGTCTTCGTGGCGGTGCTGGCCGACGCCGCCGCGCCGGGTGGCTGGCGCGCGCTGGCCTTCAACGGCCACGTCGACCTGGGCACCGGCATCCGCACCGCGCTGGCGCAGATCGTGGCCGAGGAACTGCACGTGCCGATGGCGCGGCTGGAAATGGTGCTGGGGCACACCAACGCCACCCCCAACCAGGGGCCCACCATCGCCAGCGCCAGCATCCAGATCTCGGCCGCGCCCCTGCGCCGCGCCGCGGCCCAGGCGCGCGAGCACCTGCTGGCGCAGGCCGCGCGGCAATGGGGCGTGGCGGCGGACACGCTGCGCTTGCGCGACGGCATCGTGCATCCCGCCGATGCGGGCGACGCGCGCGCCCTGCACTACGGCCAACTGGTGCAGGGCCGGCACACCCGGCTGGAACTGGCCACCGATGATGCCCAGGTGCGGCTCAAGCCGGCCCGCGACTACACCGTGGTCGGCAGCGCCGTCGCGCGCGTCGACATCCCCGCCAAGGCCACCGGCGAACTGAGCTTCGTGCACGACGTGCGCGTGCCCGGCATGCGCCACGGCCGCGTGGTGCGCCCGCCGCACCCCGGCCGCGACGCCGGCGACTTCATCGGCCGCTGCCTGATCGATGTCGACAGCGATTCCGTCGCGCACCTGCCGGGCCGCGTCCAGGTGGTGGTGCAAGGCGATTTCATCGGCGTGGTGGCCGACCGCGAGGAACAGGCCGAAGCCGCCATGCGCGCGCTCAAGGTGCGCTGGAAACCGGTGCCGCCCGCGCCCGCGCTCGACGACCTGGCCAGCGCCATCCGCGCCAACCCCGCGCGCCGCCGCCTGCTGCTGGAGGAAGGCGACGTCGAGGCCGCCTGTGCCGCCGCCCCCGTGCACCTGCGCCGCACCTACGTCTGGCCCTACCAGATGCATGCGTCCATCGGGCCGTCCTGCGCGGTGGCCGACCATCGCGACGGCCGCCTCACGGTCTGGGCCGGCACCCAGAATCCGCACATGTTGCGCGCCGACCTCGACCGCCTGCTCAAGCTGGGCGAGGACCGCATCGAGATCATCCGCATGGAAGCCGCCGGCTGCTACGGCCGCAACTGCGCCGACGACGTCTGCGCCGACGCCGCGCTGCTGTCGGCCGCCGTCGGCGCGCCGGTGCGGGTGCAACTGATGCGCGACCAGGAACACCAGTGGGAACCCAAGGGCACGGGCCAGCTGATGGACGTGGCCGCCGCGCTGGACGCCGACGGCCAGCTGCTGGCCTATGACTTCGAGGTGCGCTATCCGTCCAACGACGCGCCGCTGCTGGCGCTGCTGCTGACCGGCGCCGTGCCGGGCGAGCCTCGCGTGCTGGAAATGGGCGACCGCACCGCGGTGCCGCCCTACCGCTATGCCAGCCGGCGCATCGTCTGCCACGACACCGCGCCGCTGGTGCGCGCCTCGTGGCTGCGCGGCGTCTCGGCGCTGCCCAGCTCGTTCGCGCACGACTGCATGATCGACGAGCTGGCCGAGGCGGCCAGCGCCGATCCGGTCGCGTTCCGGCTCAGGCACCTGGACGATGCGCGCGCCATCGCGCTGCTGGAGGCCACGGCGGCGCGCCCGCCGACGGCCGCCTGCACGGGCGCGGCGTGGCCTACGCGCGCTACGTGCACAGCAAGTTCCCCGGCTTCGGCGCCGCCTGGGCGGCCTGGGTCATCGACCTGAGCGTGGACCCGGCCAGCGGCCGCATCGCCCTGGCGCGCGTGGTGGTCGGCCAGGACACCGGCATGATCGTCAACCCCGATGGCGTGCGCCACCAGATCCATGGCAACATCAACCAGACCCTGAGCCGCTGCCTGCTCGAACGCGTGCAGTTCGACGCGGCCGGCGTGGTCAGCCGCGAATGGGGCGGCTACCCCATCATCGGTTTCAAGGACCTGCCGCCCATCGACGTGCTGCTGATGCCGCGCCAGGACGAACCGCCCATGGGCGCCGGCGAATCCGCCTCGGTCCCCGGGCCCGCGGCCATCGCCAACGCCCTGTTCGACGCCACCGGCCGGCGCTTCCACCAGGCGCCCTTCACGCCCGACGTGGTGCGCGCCGCCCTCGCCCATCCAGACCGCTCCCCGAGGTCCGCATGATTGATATCGACACCCTGGTCCTGCAGCAGGCCGCGCAATGGCAGCGCGACGGCGTGCCCGCGTGGCTCGTCACCGTGGCGCGCACCTGGGGCTCGTCGCCGCGACCGCCGGGCGCGCTGATGGCCCTGAACGCCCGCGGCGAGGTTGCCGGCTCGGTGTCCGGCGGCTGCATCGAGGACGATCTGGTGGCGCGCGTGCGCGCCGGCGCGGCCCCGGCGGCGCGGCCCGAGGTGCTGCGCTACGGCGTGCACGCCGACCAGGCGCGCCAGTTCGGCCTGCCCTGCGGCGGCACCCTCGAACTGGTGATGGAACGCATCGGTCCCGCCAGCCAGCTGCCGGCGCTGCGCGATCACTGCCTGCGCCGCGACTGCATCGAGCGCGAGCTGGACCTGGCCACCGGCGCCGTCAGCCTGCGCCCCGGCCCCGCCGATGGGCTGCCGCGCCTGACGGCCGCCGCCTTCACCTCGCACTTCGGCCCGTCGGTGCGGCTGATCGTGATCGGCGCCGGCGACACCACCGGCTATCTGTGCCAGATCGCGCTGACGCTCGGCTTCGAGGTCATCGTCTGCGATCCGCGCGACACCCAGTCGCCGGCCTGGACAATGCCCGGCGCGGTCCACAGCCGCGAGATGCCCGACGACCTGATCCTGCGCCTGCGGCCCGACCGCCGCACCGCCATCATCGCGCTGAGCCACGATCCCAAGCTCGACGACCTGGCGCTGATCGACGCCCTGCAGTCGCAAGCGTTCTACGTCGGCGCGATCGGCTCGCGCCGCAACAGCGACGCGCGCCGCGCGCGGCTGCGCGAGCATTTCGACCTGGGCGACGCCGACCTGGCGCGGTTGCGCGGCCCCGCCGGCCTCTATATCGGCAGCAAGACGCCCGCCGAGATCGCGCTATCGATCATGGCCGAGATCGTCGCCGCCAAGAACGGCGTGGCGCGCGGCGCGCTCGACAGCGTGGCCGCCGGCAAGGCGCGCGACGGCGTCCGCATCGCTCCTGTCGATCTGGCCACCGCCTGCCCCCTCTGATTACGCCATGCCCGCCCCCATTGCCGCCATCATCCTCGCCGCCGGGCAGGGATCGCGCCTGGGCGGCCGCGCCAAGCCGGCGCTGCGCATCGACGGCGTGAGCCTGCTGGAACGGCTAGCCCGCGGCCTGCGCGACGCGGGCGTCGCGCCGGTGCGCGCCGTCATCGGCCCCTATGCGGATATCCTGATGCCGCTGGCGCAACGCGCCGCGATCGCGCCGCTGGCGCAGGCGCTGCCGGACGCCTCGCTCGCCGATTCCCAGCGCCTGGCGCTGCGCGAACACGTCCGCGCCCATCCCGACCATGACCTGCTGCTGGTGCTGGCCGACCTGCCCCTGCTCGATGCGAGCGCCATCGCCGACCTGCTGGCGCAATGGCGCGCCTGCGCGCCCGGCGCAGACAGCCTGCGCCCGCGCGTGGACGGCGCGCCGGGCCATCCGCTGCTGCTGTCGGCCGCGGCGGCGCGGGCCGCCAACGCGCTGCCGGCCGGCGCCGGATTGCGCCAATGGCTGGACCCGCGCAGCGGGCGCCATGCCCTCTTCGACAGCGCCAACCGCGCCTACGTCACCGACCTGGACACGCCCGCCGACCTGGCGGCGCTGCGCGACGCGCTGGCGCCGGCGCGCGTCGACTGGCCGCCCCCGGCGGCCTGACGCGGTCGCCGCGCGCCGCCCCTCAGGCCAGGCTGCGCATGGCCTGGTCCATATCGGCGATCAGGTCTTCCTCGTGCTCCAGGCCGATGGAAATGCGGATCAGGCCTTCGGACACGCCGGCCGCGTCTCGCTCGGCCGCCGGCACGCCCGAATGCGTGGTCGAGGCCGGATGGCACACCAGCGACTCGGTGCCACCCAGGCTCACCGCCGACTTGAACAGCCGCAGCGCGTTAATGAAGCGGAACGCCTTGGCGCGGCCGCCGTCCAGCACGAACGCGAAGGTCGAGCCCGGGCCGGTGCACTGGCGCTTGTAGACCGCCTGGTAGGCCTCGTCGGCGATGATCTCGGGGTGATAGATGCGCACCTTCTCGTGCGGATTGCCGGCCAGCCACTGCGCCACGCGGGTGGCGCTGCGCGCGGCCTGCTTCATGCGCAGCACCACGGTCTCCATCGAGCGCGTGATCATCCAGCACGAATGCGGATCGAGCTGCGAGCCGAAGGCGCTGCGGATGGCGCGCACCTTCTTGATCAGGTCCTTGGTGCCGGTGACGGCGCCGGCCACCAGGTCGCTGTGGCCGCCCACGTACTTGGTCAGCGAGTACACGCACAGGTCCACGCCATGCTCGGCCGGCTTCTGGAAGATCGGGCCCAGCAGCGTGTTGTCGCACACCGAGATCGGGCGATAGCCGTGGCGCGCGGCGAACGCGTCCAGCTCGGCCTTGACCGCCTGGAAGTCGATCAGCGCGTTGGTCGGATTGGCCGGCGTCTCCACGTAGAACAGCTTGA
>NZ_CYTU01000012.1:60507-110405 GCF_001299375.1 Achromobacter sp. 2789STDY5608621
TCTCCAGGTTGGGATGGTTGAAGCGGCTGTACACCAGCCCGGCCGACTCGCCCTGCGGCAGCGGCTTGCGGCCCGACACCAGGTCGAAGAACTCGGCGCCGTCCTCGGCCGAACGGAAGGCGAAGGTCGAGGTGAGGAACACCGGCGGCTTGACCGCGCCCTCGGACAGGAACGGGTCGAAGCCGTACGACATCATCTGCGTTTCGGCGTGCAGGGGACGGCCTGAGATGTCTTTCTTGTGATAGCTGGAATAACTCATGGTGTGCCTCTCAAGGGGGAATGACGGCCTACCGGACGGCGGTATCACGGGTTCGGACACGATAGCGCCGCCGGCCGGGGGATGCAGGGAGTATGGGCGCGTCCGGCCACAATATTCTTTCCATTTATGCTTCAGGAACCTGATAATGGGAAATATCGTTTCCCATAGCCTTGAAACCATGAAAGAGACTGCCTTGTTACATCAACTTGACGCGATCGATTGGAAAATCATGAAAATCCTTCAAGAAGATGGCCGGCTTTCCAACGCCGAACTGGCCGAGCGCGTGTCGCTGTCGGCCTCGCCCTGCTGGAAGCGCCTCAAGCGCCTGGAAAGCTCGGGCGTCATCCGCGGCTACCAGGCCATCCTGGACCGCCGCGCGCTCGGCATGGGGGTGGTGGCGTTCGTCAGCATCTCGCTGGAAAACCACACCGAGAAGACCTGCCACGCGTTCGAGGCCGCCGTGGCCGCCATGCCCGAAGTGCTGGCCTGCCACAACACCACCGGCCAGCACGACTACCTGCTGCACATCGTGGCGCGCGACTTCGACGCCTACTCCGAATTCGTGCGCAACCGGCTGCGCACGCTGCCCGGCGTGAAGGAACTGCTGAGCACGCTGTCGATGCACGAAGTGAAGTCGTCGACCAAGCTGCACCTGTGATCCGCGCCCATCGCCGAAAAACCACAACCGCAAGGAGTGTCACGAAGCTGTAGCGACCCGTACCTAGAGTGTCGATTCCGATTGAATCCCAAAGAGGACTTCCTGTTATGAAATCGACTCTCCGCATCGCGGCGGCTGGCGCCTGCCTGTCCGTCTTCAGCTTCTCCCCCGCCCTCGCGGCGACGGCCACCTCCAGTTCGGTCCAGCTCTACGGCCTGATCGACACCGGTCTGCAATACCTCAGCAACGGTCCCGGCGGCAACAGCAAGACGGGCATGAGCACGGGCAATCTCAGCGGTTCGCGCTGGGGCCTGCGCGGCACCGAAGACCTGGGCGACGGCCTGTCGACCGTGTTCGTGCTGGAAAACGGCTTCGACTCCGACAACGGCCAGACCATGCAGGGCGGCCGCCTGTTCGGCCGCCAGGCCTACGTGGGCCTGTCGAGCAAGAGCCTGGGCCGCCTGACGCTGGGCCGCCACAACACGCTCATGATCGACTGGATGAGCAAGTACAACCCGTTCGACAACGCCAACTTCTCGATCAAGCGCCCCGACGCCGCCTTCTCCGACCGCACCGACAACGCGGTGATGTACGTCGGCAAGTTCGGCCCCGTGTCCGTCGGCGGCTACTACAGCTTCGGCTGGAACAACGAGCAGTCGTTCGACGACAAGACGCTGGGCCGCATGATCGGCGGCGGCGTGCGCTACCAGTCCGGCGGCCTGGACGCCGGCGTGCTGTATCACTCGAAGAACGCCGACAAGCCGGCCAAGGGCGCCAACAGCGACAACCGCGAAGACCGCATCGTCGCGGGCCTGTCGTACGACTTCGAAGGCGTCAAGGTCTATGCCGGCTACCGCTGGCTGGAACAGAAGCTGACGCAGCGCAACTACAAGAACAACCTGACCTGGCTGGGCGTGACTTACCTGCCGGTGTCGAACAACCGCCTGTCGTTCGCCGTGTACCACCTGAACGACTCGGTCTGCGACGACATGAACAACGCCGTCTGCCCGGCCGCGCAGGCCGCCGGCACCGGCCAGAAGTCCACCATGTTCGTCCTGGGCAACGAATATGACCTGTCCAAGCGCACCACCGTCTATGCCGTCGCGGCCTACGCGGTGAACGACGACAAGTCGGCGCAGAGCCTGATCGGCGGCAAGTACGGCGCCAACGTCGAGCCGGGCAAGAACCAGTTCGGCCTGAACCTTGGCCTGCGGCACCGGTTTTGAACGCGCTTGAACCTTCCGCGGGCGGCACGGCGATCGCCGTGCGCGGCCTGCGCCACGCCTTCAACGGCCACACCGTGCTGGATGGCGTCGACCTGGACGTGCCCGCGGGCACTGTCCTGGCGCTGCTGGGTCCGTCGGGCTGCGGCAAGAGCACCCTGCTCAAGTCGCTCGCCGGCCTGCTGCGGCCGCAGGGCGGCAGCATCGCCTTCGGCGATGCCGTCGTCTGCGACGCGCAGCGCCACGAACCGCCCGAACGCCGCGGCCTCGGCATGGTGTTCCAGGACTACGCGCTGTGGCCGCACATGAGCGTGGCCGGCAACGTCGCCTTTCCGCTGGAAATGCGCGGCGTCGCCCGGCGCGAGCGGCCGGCGCGGGTGCGGGAAGCCCTGGCCCTGGTCGGCCTGGGCGAGCACGCCGCGCGCCGGCCCTCGGAACTGTCGGGCGGCCAGCAGCAGCGCGTCGCGCTGGCCCGCGCCATCGTGGCGCGGCCGCGCGTGCTGCTGTTCGACGAACCGCTGTCCAACCTGGACCGGGCCCTGCGCGAATCGCTCTGCGTCGAAATCGGCGCCTTGTTGCGCCGGCTCGGCACCACCGCCGTCTACGTCACCCACGACCACGAGGAAGCCCATGCCCTGGCGCACACGATCGCCCGCATGGAACACGGCCGCATCGCCGACCTCGTGATGTCCAAACCCCAGGACTCTGCCTAAAATGCCCCACGTACCTCTTTCCAAACTACTTGCCACGTTCTTTATGACGCTTTCGTTCGGATTGGCCTCGGGCCAGGCCAAGGCGCTGACCGTTTACACCGCGGGCCCCGGCGGCCTGATCAAGCAGCTGGCCGCCGGCTTCCAGGAGAAGACCGGCATCAAGGTCGACGTGTTCCAGGCCACCACCGGCAAGGTCATGGCCCGGCTCGAAGCCGAGGCCGCCAACCCGCGCGCCGACGTGCTGATCTCGGCCTCGTGGGACACCGCGCAGGACCTCGACCAGCGCGGCTGGCTGCTGGCCTATGACAGCCCCAACGCGGCCCAGGTGCCGGCCCGCTTCAAGACCCCGACCTACGTGGCGCAGGGCATCTCGGCGCTGGGCATCGTCTGGAATTCGCGCAGCGGCACGCCCGAACCGCGCGACTGGTCAGACCTGACCGGCCCGCAGTTCAAGCAGAAGGTCACCACCCCCGACCCGGCCCTGTCGGGCGCCTCGCTCGACCTGCTGCTGGGCCTGCAAAGCGCCCAGGGCGAAGCGGCCTGGAAGCTGTTCGAGACGCTGCGCGACAACGGCATGACCATCTCCGGCCCCAACGCCCAGGCGCTGACGCCAGTGCTGCAGGGCGCCAAGGCGGCGGTGTTCGGCGCGGTCGACTACGTGTCGTACGCCAGCGTCGAGAAAGGCGAATCGATCAAGGTGATCTTCCCGTCCAGCGGCACCGCCATCGCGCCGCGCCCGATGATGATCCTGAAGACCACCAAGGCGCCCGACCAGGCGCGCCAGTTCATCGACTACGTGCTGTCCGAGGACGGCCAGCGCGCCGTCGCCGACGCCTGGCTGATGCCGGCGCGCCAGGACGTGGCCGGCAAGCGGCCGCTGTTCAAGGACCTGGCGCTGCTGCCCGAGACCGCGCCCGGCGCCTCGCGCGCCGAGGTGCTGGCGCGTTTCGCGCGCCTGTTCGGCCAACACTGACAGGCCGGGATGCCGGCGCGTCCGGCATCCCCACCCCGACCATGAAAAGCGTCTTTCTCCTGGCGGCCATCACCGTGGCCGCCCTGGGCGTGCTCGTCGCCCTGCCGATGGCCTTCGTCGCGCTGCAGGCCGTCTTTCCCCATCTGGCCGAAGGCTCGCTGCGCAATCCCTTCGGCGCCTGGGCCGCCACCCTGGCCACGCCGGCGGCGCTGACGCTGGTGGGCGGCACGCTCAAGCTGGGCCTGGGCGTGGCCGCCGTCAGCGCCCTCATCGGCATTCCGCTGGGTGCGCTGCGCGGCCTGTTCCAGGTGCCGCTGGCGCGGCTCTGGGACCTGCTGTTCCTGGTGCCGTTCCTGCTGCCGCCCTACATCGCCGCGCTGTCGTGGACCATGGCGCTGCAACCGCGCGGCTACCTGGAGCAACTGACGGGCTTGCATCTCGGACCGCTGCTGTTCTCGCCCGCCGGCGTGACGCTGGCAATGGGGCTGGCGATCTTTCCGGTGGTGTATTTCGCCGTCTCGCGCAGCATGGCCGCCACCGGCGCGCGCCTGGCCGACGTCGCGCGCGTGTTCGGCGCCGGCCCGTGGCGCGCATTCCTGCGCGTGACCTTGCCGCTGGCCCTGCCGGCCATCGCCGCCAGCCTGCTGCTGGCCTTCACGCTGGCGATCGAGGAATACGGCGTGCCCGCCGCGCTGGGCTCGCAGGCCGGCGTCGCCGTCATGACCACCGCCATCGAGCGGCGCCTGGCGGACTGGCCCATCGACCTGCCGGGCGCGGCGCTGCTGTCGCTGGTGCTGGTGGCGCTGGCGCTGACGGCCTACGCGGTGCAGCGCGCGCTGGTCGCCGGACGCGGCTTCGAGACCACCACCGGCAAGCCCGCGCCGCTGGCGCGCGGCCGGCTCGGCGCCTGGCGCTGGCCGGTGCTGGGCCTGTTCGCGGCGGTCGCGCTGGTGGCGGTGGCGGCGCCGCTGGCATCGATGCTGGCCGCGGCCCTGACGCGCCACGTCTCCGCCGGGCTGTCGCTGGACAACCTGACCCTGGCCAACTTCGCGGCCCTGTTCCAGGCCGGCGGCGAGGCCTGGCAGGCGCTTTCGACCAGCCTGCTGCTGGCCACCGGCACCGCGCTGGCCGCGGGCGCCGTGGGCCTGCTGGCGGCCTGGTGCGTGGCCGGCCGCCACGTGCCGGGCGCGGCCGTCATCGACACGCTGGCGCTGCTGCCCGCGGCGCTGCCCGGCGTGGTGGTGGGGGTCGGCCTGATCCTGGCCTGGAACCAGCCGTTCTGGCCGGCCTCGCCGTATGGCACCTGGGGCATCCTGCTGCTGTCGTACACCTGCCTGCTGCTGCCCTACCCGGTGCGCTACGTCAGCGCCGCGCTGGCGCAGATCGGCGCCAACCTGGAGGCGGCGGCGCGGGTGCATGGCGCCAGCGCCGCGGCGGCCTTGCGCCGCATCGTGCTGCCGCTGGTGCTGCCCGGCCTGGCGGCCGCGATGCTGATGGTGTTCGCCGTGGCCTCGCGCGAACTGGTCACCTCGCTGCTGCTGGCGCCCGCCGGCGTGCAGACAGTGTCGGTGTTCGTCTGGCGGCAGTTCGAGCAGGGTTCGGTGGGCGAAGGCATGGCCATGGCCGCGGTGGCGGTCGGCGTCAGCCTGACGCTGATGCTGGCCGCCACCTCGATCCGGCGCGGCCGGTCGGCCTAGCGGCCTGGCGGCGTTTTACATCTGGCCCTGCACCACGCGGTTGCGGCCCTGGTTCTTGGCCTGATAGAGGCCGCGGTCGGCCACCTGGATCAGGTCGGTGCACGGCTGGTCGGCGGCCGGCACGGCGGTGGCGGTGCCGATGCTGACGGTCAGCCAGGGGCCGCCGTTGGTGTCCTTCTGCGGAATCTGCATGGCCTCGACGGCGCGGCGCAGCTTCTCGGCGGCCAGCCGGGCGCTGCCCGACGGCGTGCCCGGCAGCACCAGCGCGAATTCCTCGCCGCCGAAGCGCGCGGCCAGGTCGGTGGAGCGGTCGCAGCTGGCGAAGATGGTGTTGGCGACGCGCTTGAGCGCCTCGTCGCCGGCGATGTGGCCGTAGGTGTCGTTGTAGGACTTGAAATGGTCCACGTCGATCATCAGCATGCTGATCTCGCGGCCATCGCGGCGCGCCCGCAGCCATTCGGCGTTCAGATACTCGTCGAAATAGCGGCGGTTGCCCAGGCCCGTCAGGCCGTCGGAATTGGTCAGGCGGCGCAGCTCCATATTGCTTTCCAGCAGCTGCTGCTGGCTCTGGCGCAGCGCCTGGTAGGCCTCGTCGCGCTGCACCAGCGCCAGATACGAGCGCGAGTGATAGCGAATGCGCGCCACCAGCTCGATCGAATCCGGCAGCTTCACCAGATAGTCGTTGGCGCCGGCCGCGAAGGCCGCGCTCTTGATGGCCGGGTCTTCCTTGGTCGACAGCACGATGATGGGGATGTCGCGCGTGACCGGATGGCTGCGGTATTCCTGCACCAGGCTCAGGCCGTCCACGCCCGGCAGCACCAGGTCCTGCAGGATCACCGTGGGCCGCGTCTGCACCGCCACGGTCAGCGCCTTGTAGGGGTCCGAGCAGTAATGGAAGTCGATATTGCCCTCCGTGGCCAGGGCCCGGCGGATGGCCTCGCCGACCATGACCTGATCGTCGACCAGCAGCACCATGGCCGCGTGCGAGTTCAGGTCGGCCGAGGCCGGGCTGTCAAAGGGGGGGTGCATAGTCTCGTTCCTTGATTTCTAGCGATATCCGCCGGATCAGGCAAACGCCTGGATCAAGCGGGGTGCGATCTTGTCCAGCGCACGGATTTCAACGGCGGCCTGCATCGCGGCGGCCGCCTTGGGCATGCCATAGACCGCGCTGGTGGCCTGGTCCTGGGCGATGGTCAGGCAGCCACGTTCGCGCAGCGCCTTCAGGCCGCGCGCCCCGTCCTGCCCCATGCCCGTCAGCAGCACGCCAACGACCAGGCCGCGCCAATGCTGCGCGACGCTATGGAAAAATACATCAATAGAGGGCCGGTACAGGCTTTCTTTCGGATTCTCGGTGTAACGCAGCGTACCATCGGCCAGCAGGTGCAGATGGTCGTCGGTGCCGGCCAGCAGCACCTGTCCGGGCGCCGGCCGTTCACCTTCGCGCACCAGCCGCACCGGCAGCGCGATCTGGTCATTGAGCCAGTCGGCCATGCCGGCCGCGAAGGATGCGTCCACGTGCTGCACCAGCACGATGCCGGCGGGAAAGCTCAACGGAATGTCGCGCAGCAGCTGCGCCAGCGTGGACGGGCCGCCGGCCGAGGCGCCGATCACCAGCAAGCCCTGCGACGGATCGGCCTGGGGCGCGGTGCGGGCCACCGGGCTGAGCGCGGTGCGATTGCTGCCGTAGCGCCCGATCAGCCAGCCGATGTTGCGGATCTTGCGCAAGAGCGGCGCCGCCGCGCTGCGCAGGTCGGCGCTGCCGACCACCGGCGTGTCGGCGGCATCCAGGGCGCCGTAGCCCATGGCGTCGAACACCCGCGCGGTGTGGCGCGCCACGTCGACCGTGACCACCACGATGGCGCAAGGCGATTCAGCCATGATGCGGCGGGTGGCCTCGACGCCGTCCATGACGGGCATGATGAGGTCCATCAGCACCACGTCGGGCCGGTCCAGGGCGCATTGCTCGACGGCCTCCTGGCCGTTGGACGCGACCCAGGCCACTTCCAGCCCCGGCTCCAGCGCGATGACGCGCCTGAGGGTTTCCACCGCCATCTGAAGATCGTTGACGATTCCGATTCTCACGTCCGCGCCTTTCCGATCAGGTCTTCCACGGCGTCCAGCAAGGCATCGTCGTGGAAACTACCCTTGGCCAGATAATAGTCGGCGCCCGCGTCCAGCCCGCGTCGCCGGTCCTCTTCGCGATCCTTGTAAGACACTACCATCACCGGCAGGCTTTGCAACTTGGGATCTGCCTTGATGCGCGACACCAGTTCGATGCCGTCCATGCGCGGCATGTCGACATCGGTCACGACCAGGTCAAAGGCCTCGTTGCGCAGCATGTTCCAGCCGTCCATGCCGTCCACCGCCACCGCCACCTCGAAACCCCGGTTCAGCAGCAGCTTGCGTTCCAGTTCCCGCACCGTCAGCGAATCGTCCACCACCAGCACGCGCTTGCGGCGCCGCGCCTGCGCCACCGGGCCGCCGCCGTCGACCCGGGCCAGGCGGCCGCCCTCGACCAGCTTCTGCACCGACAGCAGCATGTCCTCGACGTCCAGGATCAGGAGCGGCGTGCCGTCGTCCATCAGCGAACCGGCCATCACGTCCTGCACCTTGCCCAGGCGCGGATCGAGCGGCTGCACCACCAGCGTGCGCTCGCCCACGTAGCGGTCCACGGCGATGCCGTAAAGGCGGTCGTGATCGCCGACCACCACCACCGACAGGGTCTCGGCGGCCGGCGCCGGCTCGCCCGAGCGCAGGATCTGGCGCGCCGACACCAGGCCGATCTGGCGGTCCATGAAGCGGAAATGCTGGTGCCCTTCGAGCTGCTCGATGTCCTGCGCCCGCACCTGCAGCGCATGGCTGACGTAGGCCAGCGGGAACGCGTAGATGTCGCCCTGCACCTCGACCAGCAGGCTGCGCACCACCGACAGCGACAGCGGCATCTCCAGCACGAAACGCGTGCCCTGCCCGGTCTGCTGGTGGATGCGCACCGCGCCGCGCAGCTGCCGCACCATGGTCTGCACCACGTCCAGCCCGACGCCGCGGCCCGAGATCTCGGTGACCTCGCCGCGCGTGCTGAAGCCGGACAGGAACAGGAATTCCAGCAGTTCGGCCTCGCTCAGGCGGGCGGCGGTCTCGGCGTTGGTCAGCTTGCGCTGCACCACCTCGACCCGCAGGCGGTCCAGCGAAATGCCGCCGCCGTCGTCGCTCAATTCGATCAGCAGCATGCCGGCCGCGTGGCGCGCCGACAGCCGGATGCGGCCCTCGGCGGGCTTGCCGGCGTCGAGCCGGTCCATCGGCATCTCGATGCCGTGGTCCACCGCGTTGCGCAGCAGGTGCATCAGGGGCGCGTCCAGCTTGTCGAGGATGTCGCGGTCGACCTGGGTCGAATCGCCCTCGATCTCCAGGCGCACCTGCTTGCCCAGCGAGCGGCCCAGGTCGCGCACCATGCGCGCCATGCCGCCCAGGCCGTCGCCGAACGGCCGCATGCGGCAGGCCAGCGCGGTGTCGTACAGGCGCTGCGCCAGATGGCCCATGCGCCAGCCGAACTCGTCGACCTCGCCGGCGCGCTGGATCAATTCCTGCTGGCAGGCCTCGACGATGCGCTGGGCATCGTCCAGCGCCGCCTGGCCGCGGGCGTCCACCTGCACACCGGCCAGCGCCGCGCGCAGGCTGTCCAGCGCCTGCCCGGCGCCCGATTGCAGGCGCCGCAGGCGCAGCATCGAGGCGCTGAACGGCGCGATCCAGTGCGATTCGACCAGCGTTTCGCTGGACAGGCCCAGCAGCTTGTTGAGCGTGTCGGCCGTGACCCGCAGCACCCGCTCGCCCTCGCCCAGCGTCTGGTCGGAACTGCGGCGCGCGGGCGGCGGGGCCGGCGGCGGATCGTCGGGCTGGTGGATCGGCGGCAGGAAGTCCGAGGGTTTGGGCGCACGCTCGACCACCGGCGCGGCCGGCGGCGCGTTGGGGGCATTGGACAGGCGCGCCACCAGGTCGTCGATGGCATCGCCCAGGTCGGCGCCCGGCGTCGCCACCCGTTGCAGCAGATCCGTGCCCTGCAGCAGCGCGTCGATGTCGGCCGCCTGCAGCCGCAGGCGCCCTTCCTGCGCCGCCACCAGGCAGTCTTCCATGGCGTGCGCGATGCGCACCGCCGGATGCAGGTCGACGATGCGGGCCGCGCCCTTGAGCGAATGCGCCGCGCGCATGCAGGCCTCGAGCTGCGCCGCCGAGGTCGGATCGTGCTCCAGCGCCAGCAGGCCGTTGTTGAGCACCTGCACCTGATTGCGGGTTTCCAGCTGGAACAGCTCCAGCAGCGAGGCGTCGCGCATCTGGTCCGGGTTCACGCCAGGCTCCGTTCCAAGGCTTGCATCAACAGGGTCTCGTCCAGCACGCCGACACTGCGGGCGCCGCAGCGGACCACCCCGCGCGAATACTTCAGGCTGGCCCCTTCGACCGTGGCCGGCAGCGCTTCGAGCGCGTCCAGGTCCACGCTGTGGATGCCTTCCACTTCGTCGACCGGCAACACCACCGCGCGGCCCGCGCCGCCGAAGATCAGCATGCGCGCCGCGGCGGGCCGCTCGCGGCCGTTGTCGACCGCCGCGCCGTCCAGGCCCAGCAGCCGGCCCAGCGACACGCAGACGGTGAGCGTGCCGCGCACGTTGGTCACGCCCAGCACCGCCGGATCGCGCCGGTGCGGCAGCGACAGGATGGCGCGGGTGCCGGCCACCTCGTCCAGCGCCTTGGTCGGCAGGCCCAGCCATTCGCCCTGCAGCCGGAACACCAGCAGCGACGAGAGCCGCGCCTGGACCTTGCGCGCGGCGCCGTCGACCGGCGCGGCGATCTGCGGCGGCAGGCGGTCGAGGATGCGCTTGGCGGCGCCCGCATACACCGGGCAATTGCGGCAATGCACGTACTCGGGCAGGCGCTCGCAGCGCTTGTCGCCGCGGCTGCCGATGCGGTTCCAGCAATCGTCCACTTCCGCCAGGCTGGCCAGGAAATCACTCACGGCGGGCCTCCTGGCGCGCGGCGCGCGCCTGCAGTCGGCGGGCGCCTTCCGCGTCGCCCTCGGATTCGACCAGCGCCGCCAGGTGCAGCAGCGCCTCGCGGTGGGTCGGATCCAGGTACAGCGCCTTGCGGTAGGCGGCCTGCGCCTGGCGCGTGTCGCCGCCGGCATCCTGCAGCAGGCCCAGCAGATACAGCGCGTCGGCGCTGGCGCCATGCTCGGCCAGGTGGATGCGGCATTGAGCCATGGCCTCCTGCACCCGGCCCTGGTCGGCCAGCACGGCGATGGCGCGCAAGGCGGCATCGTTTCCGCTGTCCGCCGGCCTGGCGGGCGCGGCGGCGGGCGACGGGCGCGGCGAGGGGGCCAGCGTGGATGGCCGCGCGCCTGGCGCCGGCGCGGCCGGCATCCGGACCGGCCGCTGGGCCGACAGATGCATCGCCAGCGGCCGCGGCGCGGGCGGCGTCCAGGCAGCGGGCGCCACCGGCTCGGCCGGCTTGGCCGCTTCGGCGTGGAAGGCGAAGGCGCGCGCCAGGGGCAGCGCCGGCAGGCGCCGCCCAGTCATCAGGCTGGTCTCGGCCGGCCCCACGAACAGCACGCCGTCGCGGCGCGCGAAGCCCTTGAGCAGCGCCACCGCCCGCTCCTGCGTGGCGGCGTCGAAATAGATCAGCAGGTTGCGGCAGAACACGAAGTCATAGGGCAGCACGTTCGGCAGCAGATGCGCATCGAACAGATTGCCCGCCAGGAAGCGCACCCGCGCCATCACCACGTCGGCCAGTTGATGGCCGTCGGCGGTCTCGGTGAAATAGCGGTCGCGGTACGACAGGTTGTCGCCGCGGAACGAATTGCGGCCATAACAGGCGCGCCGGGCGAACTCGACCATGCGCTCGCTGATGTCCACCGCGTCGATCTGGAAGCGCGCGGGCGGCACCCCGGCATCGAGCAGCGCCATGGCGATGGAATACGGCTCCTCGCCGCTGGAACAGGGCACGCTCAGCACCCGCAGCACGCGCGCCTCGGCGCCCGGCGCGAACAGGCGCTCGCGCGCCAGCGAGGCCATCGCCGCCTGCGATTCCGGATAGCGGAAAAACCAGGTCTCCGGCACGATCACCGCCTCGATCAGCTGCTGCATCTCGGCCGGCGAGGTCTGCAGCAGCGCCAGGTAATCCTGCTCGTCGTCGCTGCCCGCCGCCTGCATGCGGTGGCGCACCGCGCGCTCGATCGCGGCGCTGCCGATGGAGCCGCTGTCCAGCCCCATCTTGCGCTTGAGCGCCGCGCTGAAGTCATCCACCCTTGTCATGCCCGGGCTCCTTCGTCCGACGCCATCGCGGCCGGAAACAGCAGCGCCCGCACCGCCTCGGGCAACAGGTCGGCCACCTTGACCGCCTGCACCATGCCGCGGCCGTCGCTCAGCACCGGCCCCAGGTAGCGCGCCTGCGGCGTCTCCAGCCCGACCGGCTGGAACGCCGCCGGATCATAGTGCGCGGTCTCGGTGGCCTGCTCCAGGATCAGCCCCAGCAGGCGTTCCTCGTGGGCGCCCGCCGGCCGGTAGCGCACCAGCGCCAGCCGCGTGCTGGTCACCAGCGTCGCGGCGCCGGCGCCGGCCAGCGCGCTCAGGTCGATGGCCGGCACGGCCGCGCCGCGGCAATCGAACATGCCCGCCACCCAGGGCGGCGTGCCCGGCACCTGCTTGAACGTGCGCATGCCCAGCACTTCGATCACGTCGGCCGCGTCCAGCGCATAGCGGTCCGCGGCGATGCGGAACAGCAGGTACAGCCGGCGCCGGGCGGTGGCGCCGGCGGCCGCGGACGGGATCGGGGCCTGGTCGGGCATGGAACGTCAGACCTTGAAGCGCGACACGCCGCTGCGCAGGTCGTTGGCCACCAGCGTCAGCTCCTCGATCGCCAGGCTCGACTGGCGCAGCGATTCCACCGTCTGCTGGGCCGCGTCGCTCAGCTGCTGCAGCGCCTGGTTGATCTGCTCGGCGCCCGTGGCCTGCGCCTGCATGCCCTCGTTGACCATCAGCACGCGCGGCGCCAGCGTCTGCACCTGCTGGATGATCTGCGACAGCTGGTCGCCCACCTGCTGCATGTCGGCCATGCCGCGGCGCACTTCTTCCGAAAACTTGTCCATGCCCATCACGCCGGCCGACACCGACGACTGGATCTCGCGCACCATCTGCTCGATGTCGTAGGTGGCCACGGCGGTCTGGTCCGCCAGGCGCCGGATCTCGGTCGCCACCACCACGAAGCCGCGGCCGTACTCGCCGGCCTTCTCGGCCTCGATGGCGGCGTTCAGCGACAGCAGGTTGGTCTGGTCGGCCACCTTCGTGATCGTGGTGACCACTTGCGTGATATTGCCGGCCTTCTCATTCAGGATGGCCAGCTTGGCGTTGACCGAGCCGGCCGCGCCGACCACGTTGCGCATGGTGTCTTCCATGCGCGCCAGGCCGACCTGGCCGCTGCCGGCCAGCGACGCGGTCTGCTCGGCCGCGTTCGACACCTCGGTCATGGTGCGCACCAGCTCGCGCGAAGTCGCCGAGATCTCGCGCGAAGTGGCGCCGATCTCGGTGGTGGTGGCCGCCACTTCCGACGCGGTGGCCTGCTGCTGCTTGGAGGTGGCCGCGATCTCGGTCACCGACGTGGCCACCTGCACCGCCGAACGCTGGGTCTTGCCGACCAGCCCGGTCAGCTCGTCGACCATGCCGTTGAAGCCGCCCTCGATGGCGTTGAATTCATCCTTGCGCGACAGCGTCAGGCGGCGCGTCAGGTCGCCGCCGCCGGTGGCTTCCAGCGTCTTGACGATGCTGTTCATCGGGTTGACGATGGCGCGCATCAGCAGAATGCCGCAGATGATCGCGGCGATGATCGCCAGCGCCAGCGACGCCAGCATGCCGACCTCGGCCTTGTCCACCGCCCGCTGGATGCTGATGGCCGATTCATCGGCCTGCTGCTTGTTGGCCGCCACCATGTTGGCCAGCACGTCGCGGCCGAGGTAGAACGCCGGACGCAGATCGGCCTTGATCTTGGCCTGGGCCCGCGCCGGATCGGTCGACACGGCCGGGTCCAGGATCTCCGCGCGGATGCGCATGTAGGCCTGCAGCGTCTTCTCGAATTCCTCGAACATGCGCTGGTCTTCGCCGCGCAGCACCGTGCGGCGGTACTGGTCGATGTTCTCCTGCAGCTGCTGGTCGCTGCGCGGCAGCGCCGCCAGCGCGGCGCGGCGCTCCTGCTCGGTGTCGGTATTGAAGGCGTCCTGCACCGCCACGAAGCCGGCGAACCAGGAGGCCCGGATCGAGGTGCTGTAGTAGATGCCCGGCACGGCGTCGGTGTTGATCGACTTGGCCTCGGCCTCGACCTGCAGCAGCCGCTGGTAATCGACCACCACCATCAAGCCCATGATGGCCAGGATCACCAGGAAGCTGGCGATGATGCGCTCGCGTAATGTCAGATTCTTCATACCGGGACGCCCCATTCATGACCGGATGTGGAAATAATCGACAATTATTGCAAACGCGGGCGCTGTCAGCTACGGAAAAACAGGGCAAACCCGCAATTCCGTGCCCGCTTCGTCGGGAAAAAGCCAAGCCCGGTTACACGGGCTTGTGTTTTCGTGTGACAACGCGTAGCGAACGGCCGCAAGCCTGCGGTCAATTTCGGCCCTAGCCCCACAAACCCTGCGGCGGGCGGGCCTGGACCCAGTCGCGCACCTGTTCGTGGGCGTGCGCCAGCTGCAGCACCGCCAGGTCGCCGCGCGGCGGGCCGATCAGCTGCATGCCCATCGGCAGTCCGGCGGCGCCGAAGCCCACCGGCACGCTGATGACCGGGCAGCCGGCCAGCGTCCAGGGCGTGACGGTCTCCATCCAGCGGTGGTAGGTGTCCATGGCGCGCCCGGCGATCTCCCTGGGCCAGTCCAGCTGCGCATCGAACGGGAACACCTGCGCCGACGGCACCGCCAGGTAGTCCACCTCCTTGAAGATGCCGAGCACGGCCTGGTACCAGGCGCTGCGCTCCTCGGTGGCCTGGTAGACCTGGCGCGCCGTCATGCCGTCCAGCCCCTCGACCTCCCAGATCAGCGCCGGCTTGACCAGTTTGCGGGTCCGCGGATCGTTCACCAGCGCATGGAACTGTCCGCCCACCATCAGGTGGCGGTGGGCCAGCCAGATGCGCCACAGCCGCTCGCCGTCGAACGGCACGCGGTAATCGTCCACCTGGCAGCCGGCCGCCCCCAGGTCGGCCAGCGCCTGGACGCACAGGTCCAGGATGCCCGGCTCCATCGCCAGATAGCCGTCCCAGTCGCCCAGCCAGCCGATGCGCCGACCGCGCAGATCGGCCTCCAGCGACTGCGCGAACACGGTCGGATCGTCGCCCAGCGACAGCGGCACGCGCGCATCGGGCCCCGCCATCACCGACAGCATCCGCGCCACGTCGCGCGGCGTGCGGCCCATCGGGCCTTCGTACGACAGCTGCTTGAGGAACACCTCGTTGGACGGGCCATACGGCACCCGCCCCGCCGACGGCCGCATGCCGTACACGTTGCAGAACGCCGCCGGATTGCGCAGCGAGCCGCCGAAATCGCTGCCGTCGGCCACCGGCAGCATGCGCGCGGCCAGGGCCGCCGCCGCGCCGCCGCTGCTGCCGCCGGCGCTCTTGGAAGCGTCGTAGGGGTTGACCGTGGTGCCGTACACCTGGTTGTAGGTATGCGAGCCCAGGCCGAACTCCGGCACGTTGGTGCGGCCGATGAAAATGGCGCCGGCCGCGCGCATGCGCTCGACCAGGATGGAGTCGTGGGCCGTCACCTGGTCCTTGAACACCAGCGAGCCCATCGAGGTCACCATGCCGCGCACCGCGGTCAGGTCCTTGGGCGCCTGCGGCATGCCGTGCAGCCAGCCCAGCCACTGCCCCGCCGCCAATTGCGCGTCGCGTTCATCGGCCTCGCGCAGCAGTTCCGGCGGCTCGCGCCGCGCCACCAGCGCATTGAGCTTGGGGTTGACCGCGTCGATGTGGCCCAGATAGGCCGTCATCACTTCGCGGCAGGACACGCGCCGTTGCCGGATCGCGTCCGACAGCGCATGGGCGGGCATGGCGACGATATCGTCCAGGCGGCCGGGGGCCGCCGGGATGGCTGCATTCATGGTGTTGTCTCCTCTTTTTTGTGTTGCAGGCCGACGATACTACGCCAGCCCCGCGCACAAGCGGAGCGCAGCACCAACCTGCGCCACAGCGCGCCGCGCCCCCGTGTCAGGCCGCCGGCCGCGCGAACACCAGCAGCGTCGAGGTCGCCGACGCCAGCAGGCGGCCCTCGGCGTCGGTCAGCTTGGCTTCGGCGTACGCCACCCGCTGGCCGAACGACAGCACCCGGCCTTCCGCCCGCAGCCGGCCGCTGTGACGGGTGATGGCCTTGTGATAGGCCACCTTGAGTTCCAGCGTGGTGTAGGCCTGTTCGGCCGACAGGCGCGAATGCACCGCGCAGCCGCAAGCGGAATCCAGCAGGGTCGCGGCATAGCCGCCATGCACCGTGCCGATCGGGTTGTAGGCGTGCGGGCCGGGCGTGCCGGCGAACACCGCCAGGCCTTCCTCGGCCTCGACGAAATCGAAATCCAGCGACACCAGGATGCCCGGCTTGCGGCCCGAGGCCAGCAAGGCGCGCAGTTGCGCCAGGCCGTCCAGGCCGGCGCCGGTCTGTTCGACCAGGCTGGGCTCGCGTTGCGGGGCGGCGCTGCCGGCGGGAGTCGAAACGGAAGTCATGCGCGGTCCTCCTGAAGGGGAAACATCGTCTGGGGAGTTATATGACGAACATCATATATCAGGCCAGGCTTCCCCGTTTCAGGGGAACAACTGCTGCGCCAGGTGATCGACGAACACGCGCAGCTTGGGCGAGGGGTGGCGGCTGGCGGGCCACACCGCCCACATGGTCGCATTGCCCCGGGTGCGTTCGTCCAGCACCGACACCAGCTTGCCCGCGGCCAGCTCTTCCCGGACGGTGAAATCCGGCAGGCAGACGATCCCCAGCCCGCCCACCGCCAGGAAGATGCGGGTCTCGACGCTGTTGCAGACCAGCGTCAGCGGCAACTCGGGCGGCGGCGCGCCGGCCGCCGTCTTCAGCGGCCATTGCTCCAGCTTGCCGGTGCTGGGATAGCGATAGTGCAGGCAGCAGTGGCGCAGCAGGTCGCTGGCGCGGCGCGGGGTGCCGTGCCGCGCCAGGTAATCGGGCGAGGCCGCCAGGATGCGGCGGAACGGCCCCAGGCGGCGGCGCTTCAGGCCGGAATCCTGCATCTCGCCGGAGCGCACCACGGCGTCATAGCCCTCGCCGATCACGTCGACCATGCGATCGGTGAAATCCAGGTCCAGCCGCACCTGCGGATACTGCTTCATGAAGGTGGCGATGGCCGGCTCGAACAGCCGGCTGTAGCGCGGCAGGCTGACGCGCAGCCGGCCGCTGGGCGTGCCCGCGGCCTCGGACAGCTCCAGCTCGGCGGCTTCCACTTCGCACAGGATGCGGCGGCAGCGCTCCAGGAATTTCTCGCCCTCCGGAGTCAGGGTGATGTGGCGCGTGCTGCGATGGAACAGCCGCACCTTCAGGTGCGCCTCCATCCGCGCCACGCTCTTGCCCACCGCCGACGGCGACACGCCCAGCACCCGCCCCGCCTCGGCAAAGCTGCGCGTGTCCGCCACCAGCACGAAAACGCCGATACCGCTCAGGCTGTCCATCCCATTTCCTTCAATACGGACATCCATGTCCGGAATATTCGGAATCCTAGCCTATTTTTCTTTTATCGGCGGCTCACTATCCTGCCGGCATTGCGTTCCATGGCGCGCCGTCCAGGCGCCGCCCTCGCCCTTTTTCTGTTTGCCAACCCGGCTTCGCGCCGCTCTACCGACATGACCCCATCGCATCCCTCACCCGCCTCCAACCGCTGGCTGCAACTGCTGGCGGCCTGCCTCACGGCCGTGCTCATTCCCCTGTGCTTCACCGGTCCGGCGGTGGTCCTGCCGTCGATCAGCCAGGCGCTGGGCGGCACGCCGGTGCAGCTGAACTGGATCCTCAACGGCTACATCCTGGCCTACGGCAGCGTCATCATGGTGTCCGGCAGCCTCACCGACCTGTATGGCCCGCGCCGCGTCTGGCTCGGCGGACTGGCCTGGTTCTGCGCCTTCACCTTCCCCATCGCCTGGGCGCCGTCGGCCGGCTGGATCGACTTCCTGCGCCTGATGCAGGGCGTGGGCGGCGCGGCCGCGTTCGCCGCGGCCATGTCGTCGCTGGCGCCGCTGTTCCACGGCGCGGCGCGCGCCCGCGCTTTCAGCCTGCTGGGCACCACCTTCGGCATCGGCCTGTCGTTCGGACCGCTGATCTCCGGCTGGCTGGTGCAGACCGCCGGCTGGCGCTGGGTGTTCCACGGCACCGGACTGGTGGGGCTGGCCGGGCTGGCGCTGGTCGCCGCCAGCGTGCGCGCCACCGCGGGCGCGGCCGGCGGCCGCTTCGACTGGCGCGGCGCGCTCAGTTTCACGGGCGCGCTGGGGCTGTTCACCTACGGCATGCTGCTCGCCCCCGAAAACGGCTGGACCGACACAGCGGTGGCCGGCTCGCTGCTGGCCTCGGCGCTGCTGGGCATCGCCTTCATCCGCACCGAGCTTCGCGCCACGCACCCGATGCTGGACCTGTCGCTGTTCCGCCGCCCGCGCTTTGTCGGCGTGCAGGCGCTGGCGGCGTCGCCGGCATTTCTGTTCATCGCGCTGATCGCCCTCCTGCCCAGCCGCTTCATCGGCATCGACGGCCACAGCGCGCTGCGCGCCGGCCAATTGATGATGGGCCTGGCCACGCCGCTGCTGGTGGTGCCGTTTCTGGCGGCGCTGCTGACGCGCCGCTTCAGCCCCGCCGCGCTGTCCAGCACCGGCCTGGTGCTGGCGGCCCTCGGCCTGGCCTGGCTGGCCCGCGACCTGGGCGGCGACGCCGACCGGCTGTGGCTGCCGATGAGCCTGATCGGCATCGGCATCGGCCTGCCCTGGGGCCTGATGGACGCCATGGCGGTCAGCGTGGTGGAACATGAACGGGTCGGCATGGCCACCGGCATCTTCAACACCGTGCGCGTGTCCGCCGATGGCGTGGCCATCGCCGCCATCAGCGCCCTGCTGGCCACGCTGATCCATGCCCAGGCCGCCACCGCCCTGCCCGACGCGGGCGCCCAGGCGCTGCTGCAGGCCGCCAACCGCGCGGCGCTGGGCCAGCTGGACGAGGCGGGCGCGTTGCTGCCCGGCGCCGGCAACCTGCTGCACCACGCCTACGACCTGGCCTTCGGCCAGGTGCTGTATGCGCTGGCGGGCTTCGCGCTGGCGCTGGCCGTGCTGGTCTACGCCTTGCTGGCGCGGCCCGAGACGGCGCCGATGGCGCGCGTGCGGACCCAGGCGCATTGAACGCCGGCCGCATGGCTCGCATGGCCCGGGCGCATTGATTACCCGCCGCGGGGCCCGGACGCATTGATCGCCAGCCGCATGGACCGGGCGCGCGCGGGCGTCCGGGCCATGCGGCGGTTTGCGCCAGATCAATCCGTCCCCAGGCCGCCGCGCCCTACTATTCGCGCTGCCGTTCCACGCCGCCAGGAGACCCTGTTGTCCGAACCAGACCTGCCCGAACCCGACATCTGCACCGAAGCCGAAATCCGCGACCTGGTGCATACGTTCTACGCCAAGGCCCGCGCCGACGCCGCGCTCGGCCCGGTGTTCGCGGCCCAGGTGCACGACTGGGACGAACACCTGGCCACGCTGTCGGATTTCTGGTCGGCCGTGCTGCTGGGCACGCGGCGCTTCACCGGCATGCCCATGCCCAAGCACGCCGCGATGCCGCACCTGAGCGCCGAGCTGTTCGAGCGCTGGCTGGTCCTGTGGGGCGAGACCCTGGCGGCCCTGCCCAACCGCGCGCTGGCCGACGCCGCCGGCGAGATGGCCAAGCGCATGGCGCGCAGCCTGTGGTACGGCTACCAGCTCAGCCGCGATCCGAACCAGCCGCTGACGGAACTGCGCTCGGCCACCGCCTAGCGCCTCGGCCTGCATCCAGAGGCGTCTCGCGCGAATGCGGGCGCCGGCGCCGCCCCCCGTCTAGTCCACCCGCCACCAGCTCGGCAGCAGGTTGCGCACCTTGGCGCGGCGGTAGCGGTCGTCGATCAGGTGCACCGTGCCCACGTCGTGCTCGGTGCGGATGACGCGGCCCGCGGCCTGCACCACCTTCTGCATGCCGGGATAGAGATAGGTGTAGTCGTAGCCCTGTGCCTCGCCGTAGCGCCGCTCCATGGCGCGCTTGATGTTCTCGTTGACCGCATTGACCTGCGGCAGCCCCAGCGTGGCGATGAAGGCGCCGATCAGGCGCTTGCCGGGCAGGTCGACGCCCTCGGAGAACGCCCCGCCCAGGACCGCGAAGCCCACGCCCTGCCCGCTTTCGGTGAAACGCCCCAGGAAGGCGGCGCGGCCGGCTTCGTCCATGCCCGGCGTCTGCAGCCAGATCGGCACCTGCGGATGGCGCGCGCGCATCAGGTCGGCCACTTGCCGCAGATAATCGAAACTGCTCAGGAAGCCCAGGTAGTTGCCCGGCCGGCGCGCGTACTGGTCGGCGATCAGGTCGGCGATCGGCGCCAGCGAGCGTTCGCGGTCGCGGTAGCGGGTCGACACATGGCCGACCACCTTGACCGCCAGCTGCTCGGCCTGGAACGGCGCGGCCACGTCGATCCAGGCCGCCTCGGCCGGCAGGCCCAGGGTGTCGCGGTAGAACTGCTGCGGACTCAGCGTGCCGGAAAACAGCACGGTCGCGTGGGCCGCCGCGTGCCGCGCCGCCAGGTACGGCGCCGGCACCACGTTGCGCACGCACAGCGTGGACGGCGGCGTCTTGGCGCCGCGCGCGCTGCCCTCGGCCCGCGTCACGTCGAACAGCGCGTGCGGCCCGAACTGCTCGGCCAGCCGCATGAAATGCAGCGCCTCGAAATAGAACGCCAGCACCGGATCGTCCTGCGCCAGCGGCGCCTCGCCGAGGTAGTCGGTGATGGCGGCCACCGCCTTCTGCACCGCCGCCAGCACGCCGGCCGGCGCCTCGTCGTAGGCCTGGTAGGCCTCGGCCTGCTTCTTGTTGAGCGCGGTCCAGGACCGCTGCAGGCCGTCCAGCGGCTTTTTCAGCGCCTTGGGCGCGGCCTGGCGCGCCGCCGCCAGCCCGAGCTGGTTCAGTTCGCCGGTGTACATGCGGCGCGCGCGGTCGACCAGGTTGTGCGCCTCGTCCACCAGCACCGCCACCTTCCATTGGTGCGCCTGCGTCAGCGCGTGCAGCATGGCGGTGGCGTCGTAGTAGTAGTTGTAGTCGCCCACCACCACGTCGCTCCAGCGGATCAATTCCTGCGACAGGTAGTACGGGCAGACCTGGTGGGCGCGGGCGGCGGCGCGCACCGCCGGCGCATCCAGCCGTGGCTGGGCCAGCGCCGTCTCGCGCGCGGCCGGCAGGCGGTCGTAGAAGCCCTGCGCCAGCGGGCAGGAATCGCCGTGGCAGGCCTTGTCGGGATGCTCGCAGGTCTTGTCGCGCGCCTGCAGGTCCAGCACCCGCAGGCCGGGCGCGGCCGGCTGCGCGTTCAGCGTATCCAGCGCGGCCAGCGCCAGCCCGCGCCCCGAGCCCTTGGCCGCCAGGAAGAAGACCTTGTCGAGCCCGGCGCCCGGACCGGCCTTGAGCAGCGGGAACAGCGTGCCCAGCGTCTTGCCGATGCCGGTGGGCGCCTGCGCCATCAGGCAGCGGCCATCGCGTGCCGTGCGGTACACCGACACCGCCAGCTCACGCTGGCCGCTGCGGAACTCGCCATGCGGAAACGCCAGCTGTTCCAGCGCCGCGTCGCGCGCCTGGCGGTGCGCCAGTTCGGTGCGCGACCACGCCAGGAAGCGGTCGCACTGTTCATGGAAGAAGGCCGCCAGCCAGGCCGCGTCGCGGGTCTCGGCCAGCACGGTTTCCTCTTCGGTGGCGACGTTGAAGTACACCAGCGCCACGCGGATCTGCGCCAGGCCGCGCGCCTGGCACAGCAGGTGGCCGTAGACCCGCGCCTGGGCCCAATGGGCGGCGCGGTGGTTGTCGCGCACGCTGTCGAGCCGGCCGCGGTAGGTCTTGATCTCTTCGAGCTGGTTGGCGACCGGGTCGTAGCCGTCGGCGCGGCCGCGCACCAGCAGGTTGTCGTATTGCCCGGAGAGCGCCACCTCGGTTTCGTAGGCGGGCCCGCGCCGGCCCGTCACGGCGGCGTGGCCGGCCATGCCTTCCAGGCCGCTGGGCGCGGGCGTGAAGCGCAAGTCCAGGTCGCCCGCGCGGGCCGTGAATTCGCAGAGCGCGCGCACCGCCACGGCGTAGCTCATGGCGCCGGCTCGCTCGAGGCCGCGCGCGGCGCCGGGGCCGGCGGCGGCTGCGCGGACGCCGGCTCGCGCCAGCTGACATGGCAGACGCGCACCGGCATGCCGTGTTCGGCGCAGTACGCCAGCCAGCGAATCTGGTTGTCCTGCAGCTTGTCGCCCGGCCCCTTGATCTCGATGAGTTCATAGCCAGGCGCGTCCGGCTGGAAGCGGATCAGGTCGGGCAGGCCCGAGCGGTTGGCCTTGACGTCGCGCAGCAGCCGCAGGAAGAACAGCTTCAGGTGCGCCGCCGGCAGATGGTCCAGCGCCCGCTCCAGCAGCGGTTCGTCCAGCGCGCCCCAGAAGACGAACGGCGACTGCACGCCCTGTTTGTCGGCGTAGCGCTGGCGGATGGTGGCGCGGTATTCGCCCGTGTCCAGCTGCGCCAGGCAGGCGGCGAACAGCGCCTCGCGCCGCGCGTGGAAATCGGGCGCGTCCAGGTCGGCCGGCCCGCGCTGGAACGGATGGAAAAACGCGCCCGGCAGCGGCGCGAATACGGCCGGCCAGCACAGCAGGCCGAACAGCGAATTGATCAGCGTGTTCTCGACGTAATGGACCGGCGCGTCGTCGCGGTGCAGGTGATCGCGCGCGGCGAACTCGACCGGCGCCGGCGGCGCGGGCCGCTCGAGCGCCAGGTCGAAACGCGTGACCGGGGCGGCCGCGCCGCGCGGCGCGCCCTGCCCCAGCTTGCGGCGCAGGCGCGGCAGCATGCGCGCCAGGCGCTGGGATTCTTCCTCGCTTTCGGGCCGGGCCTCGGCCTGCAGGGCCAGCGCCAGCGCCGCGTCGAAGCGCGCCATGCGTTCGTACACGCGGATGCGGCGATGACGCGCGCCGGGGTAGGCGCAGAGCGTGTACACCCGCTGCGCGGCCTCCCAATCCTGGGCCCGCTCGCAGGCCTGGCCCAGGCGCAGCAGCACCTTGGCGCGGCGCTTTTCGAGCCAGGCATTGCCGCTGGCGCAGTCGGCCACTGCCTGCAGCAGCGCATCGACATCGGGGCCGTCGTCCAGCGCCTGGCGGCAGGCGTGCAGGGCCAGGTAGCGGTCGACGTCTGCCCGCGCCTGGAAGGCCCGCGAGGAAGGCTCGAATGGCACCGCCTCGTACTGGAACACGCCCAGGTCGGCCAGGACGAACTCTGACCAGTCCTGGTGCAGGTTGCCGAAGAACATCAGGCGCAGGCGCTCGCACAGGTCGGCCACCGCGACGCGCCAGGCCGGATCGGAGGGCCCGGCGGCGCCGCGGCCAGCCACAAGCGCGGGCGCGCCATCCAAGCCTGCGCCGCCGGGAGCAGCGGCGGGATTCCAGCCCGCATAGGGCTGCGCCTCGGGCTGGCTGGCCCGCAGGCCCGCCAGCAGATCGGCCTTGCGCGCCACGCCCTTGGGGCGGGCGGCGGCGAACAGCCGGTCGAGTTCGGGCCGCGTATGCAGCCCGAACAGTTCGTCCAGCGTCATCGGCGCGTCGGCGTCCAGCCAGCCCAGCGCCAGCAGCGGCGCGGCGGCCTCGGCCGTGTCGGGGATTTCCTCGTAGACCAGCCGGCTGGCGCGGAACCACGGCCCGCGGCGCATCAGCATGCGCACCAGCAACGCCTGCGAAGCTTGCGGCAAGGCCGCGAAGTCCGCCATGAAACGGCGTTCGCGGTCATCCAGCAGGTCGGCGTAGCGTTCGCCGACCCACGCCAGGGCGCGCTGGAAATTGTGCAGGTAGTAGTAACGGTGCGGGGGCAACATCGGCCGGAACGAATGACTGGGTATTTATCCAGTAATCATAGCAGGCCGACTCGCCTGCCGCCCCCCTCGGCTTATACCTATGCGTGACGCACGATCTCGAACCCCTCATCGTCCTGCGGCGCCACGAAATACGCCGTGATCGCGTCGTACTGCGCCTCGCTGGTCGTGAAGGGATGCGTGCCGGATTCGTTGCGCGCGCGCAGCCGCGCCTTGCAGACCGCGTCGGGCAGGTCCAGGAAATGCAGCTGATGGCGGCAGCCGGCGGCCTGCGCCGCCTCGCGCAGCCAGGCCCGGCTGGCGCGGGTATTGGCCGGAAAATCCAGCACTACAGACAGCCCCGCCGCCGCCAGCGCGGCGACGTGGCCGCCCATCGCCTGACGCAGGCGGCCGGCGCAGCGGGCATAGTCGGCCACCTCGCGGATCTCGCCCGGATACAACGCCGCCAGCCAGGCATCCTCGCTGATCAGCACGGTGCGCGGTCGCGACGCCAGTTGCGCCGCCAGGGTGGACTTGCCGGCGCCTATCTTGCCGCACAGGAAATGCAGCACCGGTTCGGCGGGGGATGACACGGAAGACGCGTTCGATTGCATGGACTGCCTCTGGAAAAGACCAATGGGCGGGCCAACAAAAAAGTGCCGGTGTCAATTCTTTCGCGCAAATCAAGAAGGACTTGAAACCGTATATGGGACAGTAGGTTAGCTCCTTTCGGGGCCGCTTAGAAGAAGAGCGGCGTTGTCGGCTAGGAGCGACATAGGAGCGTTGGGAGAGAAAGCCGCATCGCACTGTGTAGTGCTGGATTGCCGAGGAACGGCGGGCCTGTCGCATCATCATAGCCCAACAGGCTCGGCGGCATCCAGAATGAAGAACGCGCAGCCTGGGCTGCGCGTTCGATGGATGCCGTTGAATAGCATGCGGTGCAATCATGGCGGCTTCGGTGGTGTGCTGCGGGTCGCCGTGCCCTTCCTGAATCCTCGATCCCCCGCCATGAACGCTTCCAGCATATGCGGGATCAGCGTCGCCGCATCAACGGCCTCGCCATACGCCTGCGCGTGTAGCGCGGCGTAGCGGTCGAGGTCGACTTTCAAGCTGGTCGGGCAAACGAAAGTCAGCTTGGTGCTCTCGGTCTTCGGCAGCGGGCCGAGCCGCAGCTTCTTGGTCGTGCTCATCGTGAAGTCCCCCGGTTGAAGAACAGCGGCTGGTACGGCCGCAGCACCAGATCCCGGTTGACGATGATGCGAACCGGCAGGCCCGGCCGTTGCGTTAAGGTCGGCTGGATGTTGAGGTTGCGCCGGGTCATCTCCTGGCCGACCTGATTGATGCTGTCCTGCGCGCTGTCGCGCCCAGCGATGATGACGCGATCACCATCCTGCCGGTTCTCCGGCGCGGCCAGCTCGGCACCGACGCCCAGCAGCGTGGTGAGTGCCGCACCGGCAAAGATGCGGCCCCAGTGGTAGTCCACATCGTCCTCCAGCCCGGCATAGCCGGCTGGGTCGGTGCCGGCCAGGTTGTCGAGCGTGAGCGAAGACGTGTCCGGCAGGATGATCCGGTTCCAGACGACTTGAACGCGGCTCTGCCCGTAGCTGACCTGGCTGTTGTATTTGCCCAGGATGCGCGAACCCTGCGGAATCAGCAGGAAGCGCCCGGTGGCTGTGTCATAGACCGGCTCCGTCACCGTGGCGATCACGTCGCCGGGCAAGTCCGACTTGATGCCCGTCACCAAGGCACCTGCGACCACTGTTCCGGCCATAACCTGATACGGCGAAATTGGCAGAGTCAGATTGCCGGAATTACGGGTTTCAGTGGGGCCAGCTTTCATGAAAGCCTCTTTCTGGTCTTGCCGGTTTTGCACCGCTGTCGGGTCAGCAGGTTGGGCCGCCGTGGAGGCCGGCCCGGCCGCCAGCGGGTCAAACGCCGCATTGGCGGCGAAGCCCGGCGCAGCGGCCACCTGTGTCTGCGCTACCGGCGCCGCATTCTGCCCACCCGAGCGGAAGAACACGGACGAGGCCGCGGCCGCCTCGGCTTCTTTTCGCAGGGCATCGTTCGGGTCGTGACCGGGGGCCGCGTAGGCAGCCGTCGCCGGTTGCTGCGACTTCACGATAGCCGGGCCAAGATCGCCCGGCAGCGGTGGCCCTAGTTCGGGAACGGCAGGCAGCAACGCCGGCGGCAGCTTGGAATAGTCCGTCGGCAGCGCATCCAGTCCTTCCGACTTTGACACGCGATCGACGTTGTAAAGCTCGGTCTGCTCGCCTGTGCTGCGTCGATGAGGTTGCAGCGACCACATCAGCGCGCCGAGCACGGCGACCGCTAGGACGCCGGCAAGGATGGCCAGCGAGCGCCGGTTCAGGCGTGTGACTGGACGCGGCTGGGCGCGCAGCGCCACTGCCTCCGGCGCCACCTTGTCCGCCTGCGGCGCGGCAAGGTCGGGAGTGTCATCCTGGCTCATGGTCAGTTCCTCCGTGCAACACCATCGGTGCGCTCGATCCGCACCACGTCGCCGCCATCGCCGCCCAGCCGCAGTTCGGCCGCGCCGAACAGGCGATCCACGACGTAGTACGGCGAGCGAAAACGGTAGTTCACCAGTTGCCCGTCGCCCTGCGCGCCGATGACAAACAGCGGCGGCAGCTCGCCCTGGGCGATGCCCGGCGGGAACTGGATATAGACCTTCTCTCCATCATCGAAGGCGCGCAGAGGCTTCCACGGCGGGTTGCTGCCCGATACCGCGTAGCGGAAGCGGATCTTGTCCAGCGACAGGCCCGTATCGACAGGCGTTGTTGCCTGCGCTGCCTGCGCCTGGCGCTGCAACGCGAGCATTCGGTCTTTCGGATAGTCCCAGGACACCGACGCCATCCATGCCCTCTCGGTCGAGGTCAGCTCCAGCAGGTAGGTGCGCCGACTGGTGGTGATGACGAGATTGGTTTTCAGACCGGAGCGGATAGGCTTGACCAGCACATTGACGCGCAGATCGGCCCCGCCGCCGCTGGACGTGTCGCCCACGATCCAGCGCACGGTATCGCCGGCGGCGACCGTTACCAGTTCCTCGCCCGGTTGAAGCGAAACCACCGTCACGCGCCCCGGCGACGCATAGACCTGATAAAGCGCGCCATCGGTGAACGGCCACACCTGAATCGCGTTGACGTAGCCCTCACGGGTAGGCGCGATACGCGCTTCTGCATTGGCACGGGAAACGCGCACCTTTTCGTCGGCCGGCTCCGGCGCAACGGGGGCCTCATCGAGTTCCGGCAGGGGCTTCAACTGCGCCGGCAGCGCCAGCGGTTCAGGGACGGCGACGACTTCGACGGGCTTGGGCGGTTCGGGCAACGGCTGGGCCAGCACCGTCTCGTCGAGCGAGATGGATGGCGGCGGCTTCCCCTGCGAGGCGCAGCCCGCGAGGGCCAGCAGCGTCAAAGGAACAACGTAAAGGCGGAAACGAAGTTTCATGGTTTGGCTCCTTCGGAAGAATCCAGTTCGCGGCTCCATGACAGGCCGTTGACGTAGATACCCAATGGGTTCTTGAGCAGGCGCTGTTCAGTACGCGGGGTTTGCAGGACGGTCGAAAGCACGGCGTTCCAGCGTTCGGTGCCGGCGGGCGCACCGTTGACATAGCGCTGCTCTGTCCAGCGCACGTTGAAAGACGTGTCGCTCGCGCGAACCACGCTGGTGATTTGCACCGTTACCGATTCCTTGCCGATGCGGGCGAATGGGTCATTGGTGCGGGCGTAGTCGTTGAGCACCGCCGCGCCCTTGTCGGTGGTGTAGTCGTAGGCATCGAGCCAGTTCTGCCGCACCACGATGGGGTCGATGGACAGCGAGCGAACCAGCGTCACGAAGCGCGCCAGGTGGTGCGCGATCTGCGCGTCGCCGGGCCGGTACGGCGTGGCGGCCTCTCCCACGGCGCGCACCTGCCCGGCTTGATCGACCTCGATGACATAGGGCGTCACGATGGACTGCGCCGAGCGCCACACCAGGCCGCCGGCCATCAACAGCGCGAGCACTAGGCAGCCGAAGGCCATCAGGCGCCAATTCTTCGCCTGCACGCGGGCGGAGCCGATACGGTCGTCCCACACCTGGGCGGCGGCTTGATACGGGGTGGCAGGCTGCGGCGTATCGGCGTAGCGCACCTGCGGTCGTTTGAATCGCATGGGTGTTCTCCTTGAAGGTTAGGTATCGGAATCCCGCAGGCTCGGGCCTTGCCCGGAGCCGCCGCCGTCGCCGCCGCGCAGCGTGTGGGCGGCAGTGGTCGCGGCATGGGTAGCCTGCTGGCGGCGGTGCATCCGCTTGGCCCAGGCCGGTTGCTCTTGCTTCTGCGAGCCTGCGGTGCCGTCTGCGGTCTGGCCGGGGCCAGCACCGTCGCTGCCGGCTTCTGTGCCGTTCCAGCCAGCGCGGAAGGAGTCGGCCACCTTCTGCCCAACAGCGGAAGCACCAGAGGTGACGCTGCGGCCTGCGGCTTGTGCGCCAGTCTTGGCGACATTGCCGAGGCCAGCCGCCGCGCCCTTGGCACCGCCGCCGGCCGCAGCGGAACCGGCCTGGAACGCCGATCGGGCACTGCCGGCCGCCGAAGTCGCGGCACGCGCACCGGCACCGGCCAGCTTTGCGGCCGCCGGGGCCATTCGTGCCCCGGCCATGACGGCGCCGCCCACGCCCGTTACGGCGGCGCCGATGGCAACGCCGGTGCCGACAGCCCCGACCGCAGCACCAGCCATCGCGCCCGCACCAAGCTGTGGCGCACCGGACACCAGGCCGGTGGCGATACCGGGGCCGAAAATGCCCAGCGCCAGCAGCGCGAGCGAGGCCAGCATCACGACCAGCGCGTGGTCGATGGATGGTTCGTCGGGATGCACCTGGAACTCGGCGAACAGGCCTGAACCGATGCCGACGATGACGGCCAGCACCAAGACCTTGATGCCTGACGACACCACGTTGCCTAGCACCTTTTCCGCGAGGAACGAGGTCTTGTTCCAGAGTGCAAACGGGATCAAGACGAAGCCGGCGAGCGTAGTCAGTTTGAACTCGATCAGCGTGATGAAAAGCTGTACGGCCAGCACGAAGAAGCAGAGGATCACCACCAGCCAGGCGATGAACAGAACCACGATAGGGTCGATGTTCACGAACACCTCGGGGAACCCAGCCATGTCCCCGATCTGTTCCAGAATCGGCGCGGCTGCGTCGATGCCGGTCTTCGCCAGCCGGCCCGGCTGAAGGAAGTTCTCCATCGTGATGGCCGAGCCGGTAGCGGTAATTCCCAAGCCGGCGAACGAGCGGAACACGATGCTCGCCAGCCAGTTGAAGTTGCCGATGATGTAGGCGAACGCGCCGACACAGAGCACCTTGCGCAGCAGCTTGGCGATCACGTCGTCGCCCTGGCCGGTGGCGTGGCTCATGGCCCAATACAGGCCAGCGATCGTCATGTCGATGACGATGAGCGTGGCGGTGAGAAATGCCACTTCGCCCTGCAATAAGCCGAAGCCCGAGTCGATGTAGCGCGAGAACGTATCGAGGAAACGGTCGATGATGGTCACGTCGTTCATGGCGAATCCTCGGGCGGAGTGAGCGGAACGGCGCCCTCTGGCAATTCATCTGCGGGCGTATCGAAGCTCGGCGGAATCGGCGGGAGTTCAGCCAGCGAGTTGTATTCATCCGGCCCGGTATGGCCGGCGAAGAAGCGCCGCCGGAAGGCTTCAGCGGCGGCGCGGCAGGCATCCTCGCCCACGGCCTGCCGGTCGGCCGCGCATTGCCCGCGCAACGCCTTGAGCCGCACCGGATCTGCGGCCAGGGCGTCGGCCAGGTTCTCGGCCGGCTGCTGGCCGCACGCGGTCAGCAGCACGGCCATCAGGACGGAAGCGCATCGCATGGCCGCCTCCGGTCAGTTGTTATAGAAGTTGACGGACTGCGGCGTGTACGGCGTGCCGGTGCCCAGAAAGCGCCGCCGCACTTCGCGGGCGCGCTCCATAGCCGCCGCTTGCCGCGCCAGTTCCAGTGAAGCGGCCCGGTCTTGCGTGATCTGGAGCTGCTGCGCCTGGATCGACTGCTTGGCCTGCAAAGCCAGGAGCTGGTTCGTCGCCTGCATCGCTTGCAGCGCGCCGGTGGCCGACTGGCTCTGGCTCACGAGATCGGCCAGCGCGCTTTCGTCTTGGGCGAGGTTCTGCGACACCTGCGCCTGCATCCGCATCGCGGTGTGCAAGCCGTTCAAGGTGTTCTGCCAGCGTTCGCGGGCGTCCTGTGCCATGCGGTCGCCGCTGATGGTGGCGGCGTACTGTTCCGGGTACAGGCGGGCGAACGTGGCATCCATGCTCTGCACGTCGTAGGCCAAGCCGCGCGCCTCGGCGATCAGGCGCTCGGTGGTGGCGAGCGTCGAGCGCAGGCGGTTGACGATGTTGAAGTCGAGATTTGCCAGGTTCCTGGCCTGGTTCATCAACATCTGCGCCTCGTTCTGAAGCTGGTTGATCTGGTTGTTGATCTGTTCCAGCGTGCGCACGGCGGTCAGCGTGTTCTGCACGAAGTTGGACGGGTCGAACACCGTCAGCGCGGATGCGGGCTGCACGGCCAGCAGCGATACCGACAGCACGGCAGCGAGTGAGACAGAGAGCAAACGGGGCTTGGTCTTCATGGTGAAACCTCCAGCGGTTGAGAAGCGAGAAAGGAAGCTGCCGCCGGAGCGGACGGCAGCAGGTCGGCGGCCCAGCCGAGGCCGCGATGGCGCAGCCACGCGCCGGCGAAGCCGGGAGCGCCGGCCTGCGTCAGCACGCGGTCAATATCGCGTTGGTCTTGAGGGGTGGATGCGCCCGCGAATGCGAGCGCGACAGGCCCCAGGTCGAGGTCGAACAGGCGATTGCCGAGGCGCGACTGGTAGTAGTAATCGCGCTTGGGCTGTGCGGTCGCCACGATCTCAATCTGGCGGCTGTTCAAGCCGAAGCCTTCGTAGATCGTGCGAATCTGCGGCTCGGTGGCCTGCGGGTTAGGTAAGAAGATCCTGCTCGCGCAGCTTTCGATGATGGCTGGCGCGATGGTCGAGTCCTTGATGTCGGCCAGCGACTGCGTGGCAAAGATGACGCTGACGTTCTTTTTTCTGAGCGTCTTGAGCCATTGCCGGATGCGGGCCGCGAAGGACGGCTCATCGAGGAACAGCCACGCTTCATCGAGGATCAGCAGCGTGGGCGCGCCGTCAAAACGTTCGTCGAAGCGGGCGAACAGGTAGCGCAGCACTGCTTGCACGGCGGCGGGGCTGTGCATCAGTTCTTCCATCTCAAAGCCCTGCACGTCGGCCATGCCCAGCCGGTCGTGGTCAGCGTCCAGCAGCTTGCCGTGGGCGCCGCCCAACACATAGGGCGCGAGCGCTTGGCGCAGCGCGTTGGACTGCAATAACACCGACAAGCCGGTCATGGTGCGCTGCTCCACTGGCGCACCGGCAAGGCTTCGCAGCGCCGACCAAATGGCAGCCTTCTCGTCCGGGCCGACCGTCACGCCTTCGTGCAGCAGCCGGCCCTCCACCCATTCGGCGGCCCAGGTGCGGTAGCCCTCGTGGGCTATTCGCGCGAGTGGCTGGAAGGCGATGCCGCCATCGGCACCGAGGTCGTAGTGCTCACCGCCAAGGCCGAGGATGGTGGCGCGCATCGAGCGCCCCATGTCGAAGGCGAAGATCCGCGAGCCGAAGTAGCGCCGGAACTGCATGGCCAATATGGCGAGCAGCACCGACTTGCCCATGCCGGTCGGCCCGGCGACAAGGGTGTGCCCCACGTCGCCGATGTGCGTCACCAGCCGGAACGGCGTCGCGCCATCGGTGCGGGTGACGATCAGCGGCGGGCCATCGAGGTGTTCGTTCTTCTCCGGCCCAGCCCATACCGCTGACATCGGCATCATGTGCGCCAGGTTCAGCGTCGAAACGATGGGCTGACGCACGTTCGCGTATGCGTTGCCGGGGACGGACGACAGCCAGGCATCGACTGCGTTGAGGGTTTCGGGGATGGTCACGAAACCCCGGCCCTGGATGACGCGCTCCACCATGCGCAGCTTCTCGTCGGCCACGGCCGGGTCGGCGTCGAGCACCGTCACCGTGGCGGTGAGGTAGCCGAAGGCGACTTGATCGCTGCCCAGCTCCTGCAAGGCGGCATCGGCGTCGGCGGCCTTGTTGCTGGCATCGGTATCGACCAGCGGGCTTTCCTGCTGAAAGATCGTTTCGCGCAGCAGCGCGATGACGTTCTTGCGCTTGGCGAACCATTGGCGCCGCAAGCGCCCCAATTCCCGTTCCGCCTCGGCTTTGTCCAGGCACAGGAAGCGCGTACTCCAGCGATACGCAAAGCCCAGGCGGTTGAGGTCGTCCAAGATCCCCGGCCAGGTCGAGGTCGGGAAGCCTCGTACCGACACCACGCGCAGGTGCTGATCGCCCAGCATGGGCGCCAGGCCGCCGACCAGCGCGGCATCGGCCAGCAGTGCGTCGATATGGAACGGCACGTCGGGCACGCCGACGCGATAGCGCCGCGTGGAGACTGTGGCATGCAGGTAGGTCAGCGTCTGGCTATCGTCCAGCCAGGCAATCTCCGGCATCACACCATCGAGCAGGTCGAACACGCGATCGGTCTCTGCCACGAAGGAATCAAGCCGACCACGCCAGTCCACACCCTCAGTGGGCCGGTTCTCGTACAGCATCCCAGCCGCACGGGCGCGAGACTCTTGCGGCGGTAGGTGTTGCAACGTGAAGTGATAGACGCTCTCGAAATGGCCATCCGACTCCTCGAACGCCGCGCGTCGCTCCTCATCCACCAGCCAGGACAGTGGTTCGGGAAAGGAGGATTGCGGATAGCTCGATGCCCGCATCCGCTCGGCCTCGATATAGAAGGCCCAGCCAGACCCGGTACGGCGAAGCGCGTTGTTCTGCCGCGCCGACGTGGCAATCAGCTCGCCCTGTGTCGCACTGTCCAAGTCGGGGCCGCGAAACTGGAACGTGCGTTGAAACGAACCATCTTTGTTCAGCACAACGCCCGGCGCGACCAGCCCGGCCCAGGGCAGCCAGTCGGCAAGCAAGGCCGGGCGCTGACGATATTCGGCAAGGTTCAGCATGGCGTCCTCCCCTCACACGTCCAGAAGCGGGCGGTGTTTGATATGCCGCGCGAAGACCTGCATGAACTGCGGATCGACGCGCGCACCCCATACGGCCAGCGAGTGGCCGACGATCCAGAGCACCACGCCGGGAATCCACAGTTGCAGGCCCAGCCCGACGGCGGCGGCTAGCGTGCCGTTGGCAATCGCCACGGTGCGCGGCGCACCGCCCAGCAGGATCGGCTCGGTCAGCGAGCGATGCAGCGGCACTTCAAAGCCCGGAAGATCGGTGGCCTTACTCATACGACGGCCCCTCCGGAGAAGCTGAAGAACGACAGGAAGAACGAGGACGCGGCGAACGCGATGGACAGGCCGAACACGATCTGGATCAGCTTGCGAAAGCCGCCGCTGGTATCACCGAACGCCAGCGCAAGCCCCGTCGAGATGATGATGATCACCGCCACGATCCGGGCGACTGGCCCTTGGATGGATTCGAGGATGGAGGTCAGCGGCCCTTCCCACGGCATCGAGGAACCGGCGGCCTGCGCCGTGCCCGCCAGCAACAGCATCAGCGCGGCCAGCAGCAGCCCTTGCCCTGCGGGACGGGCCAGGTGGCGCAGCCGCGCCATGCTGGACAGGCGAGAAATAGGATTTACGGAAAGACGGAAAGCATCAACGTGCGTCATGGCAGTTCTCCAGGTTGGTCAGGGGTCGAGGAAGGCGCAGCGGCAGCGGCTGCAAGAGGAACCGGCGGCAGCTCGGGAAACGGCGTTTCCAGCGCATCTGTCAGGCGATAGCCCGCACCGTCGAAGCCGACGACACGGGAGATGGTTTCGACGTGACGTTTGCGGCCACGGCCTGCGATGTGAATCACCACGTTGACCGCCTCGGCGATCAGGGCGCGGGGCGGATTCACTGCCACTTCGAGGATCAGTTGCTCCAGACGCAGCAGTGCGCCCAAGGCGGAGCCGGCATGGATGGTGGCAATGCCGCCGGGGTGGCCGGTGCCCCAGACCTTCACCAAGTCCAGGGCTTCGCCGCCACGCACTTCGCCGACGATCACGCGGTCAGGCCGCAGGCGCATCGTGGCCCGCACCAGCTCGGTCATTGTGACGACGCCGGCGCGGGTGCGCAGCGGCACATGGTCGCGGGCCGCGCATTGCAGCTCGATGGTGTCTTCGAGCACCAGCACGCGGTCGCCTGTGGCGGCGATCTCGGCCAGCAGCGCGTTCGCCAGCGTGGTCTTGCCGGTGCTGGTGCCGCCGGCGATCAGGATGTTCTGCCGCTCGCGCACGGCGCGGCGCAGGAACTCGGCCTGCCCGGCGGTCAGGATGCCGTCGGCCACGTAGCGATCCAGGCCGATGATGCTCACGGCCCGCTTGCGTAGCGCGAAGGCTGGCCCCGGGGCGGCCGGAGGCAGGATGCCCTCGAAACGCTCGCCGGTTTCCGGCAACTCGGCGGTCAAGAGCGGCTGGCCGCGATGCACCTCCGCGCCGACATGCGCGGCGACCAGGCGGATGATGCGTTCACCATCGGCCTCGGGCATCTCCACGCCCAGCGGCGAGCGACCCGACGACAGCCGATCCACCCACAGGGTGCGATCGGGGTTGAGCATGATTTCCACAACATCCGGATCTTCGAGCGCAGCGGCGATCAGCGGCCCCATCGCCGTGCGCAGCATCTGGATGCGGCGATCCTGGGACGCCGCGGCGGATGAGCGAGATTCAGGCGGAATCTGCGGAACGGCACTCATGACGCACGCTCTGCAGCTCGCTCATCGGCGGACGCCATCGCTGCTGCGTCATCCATCCGCATCGGATCGGGGTGCAGTTCCTCCACCACGTCGCGCACCAGACTGCGGCCACGCAGCAGGTGGCGACCCAACTGCTCGACGAACTGCTCGAAGCGCGCTTTGCCCTGGGCGCGGGCCGCGTCCTTGTGGGCTTCTGGCACCGGCGTGCTGATGGTCAAGAAATAGCGGATGAACAGCGCCAGCGTTTCGATCTGGATGTTCTGGTCGCGCTCCATGCGTTCGGTCTGCCGCGACAGTCGATCCAGCCGCTTGGCAATGGCGGCCTCACGCTGGTCGCCCGCATCGGGTGACAGCCAGGACGCCAAGGCCGCTGCGACGATGGAGGACTTGGACACGCCTTTCTTGGCGGCAAGTTCATCCAGGCGCTTGGCGTGCTCGGGCTGGATGAAAAGATTGAGGCGGTATTGGCTCATAGGTCGATTCCGTCGTTGGGGTCGAGAGAAGCCAGCCGGGCCGTGCGCTGCATGGCCGGGTCGAGCTGGCCGGGAAGCGGGAGCGCCAGGTCGTCGTCATCGAGCAGCTCCAGGTCGTTCGCACACGCGTCCAACTCGGGCTCGTAGGCGACGGTTTCGGAGAGTTCGAGCTGGCGGCGCGGGCCGCCGTCATCGGTGCCGCCCGGACCATCGGCGGATACCGAGGTCGGCGCCGTAGGTACGGCCGGGATCGCCAAGCCGCTCCAGTCGTCGGGGCGGGCTGGCGGCGCGTCGGCGTACCTCCCGACTGCGAGCACGGGCGGTGGCAGGACGCGATCCTTGAAATTGGCGTCGACGTAGTAACGCAGCTTCTTCGCGCGGATCGGGGCAACGCTGGACACCATGACTACGGCGTCCTCAGGTGGAAGCTGCATCACCTCGCCGGGCGTCAGCAGCGGACGTGCAGTTTCCTGACGCGACACCATCAGGTGCCCCAGCCACGGAGCGAGGCGGTGGCCCGCGTAGTTGCGCTGCGCGCGAAGCTCGGTGGCGGTGCCGAGGGTTTCGGAAATCCTTTTCGCCGTCCTTTCGTCGTTGGTGGCGAAAGTCACCCGGACATGGCAGTTGTCGAGGATGGAATGGTTCTGCCCATACGCCTTGTCGATCTGGTTCAGGCTTTGAGCGATGAGAAAGCTGCGGATGCCGTAGCCGGCCATGAAGGCAAGCGCGGACTCGAAAAAATCGAGGCGACCCAGCGCCGGAAACTCGTCCAGCATCAGCAGCAGCTTGTGCCGGCGCGCGATGCCATCGCTGCCGTCGAGCGATTCGGTCAGCCGCCGCCCGATCTGGTTCAAGATGAGCCGGATCAGCGGCTTGGTGCGGCTTATGTCGGAGGGCGGCACCACCAGATAGAGCGATACCGGGTGCTCGGCGGAAATCAGGTCGGCGATGCGCCAATCGCAGCGCGATGTGACTTCGGCCACGGTCGGGTCGCGGTACAGGCCGAGAAACGACATGGCGGTGGAGAGCACGCCCGATCGCTCGTTGTCCGACTTGTTGAGCACTTCGCGGGCAGCGGATGCGACAACCGGGTGAGGCGCATCGCCCAGGTGCTTCGTCGTCATCATCCGGTGCAGCGTCAGCTCGAACGGACACGCCGGGTCGCTGAGGAAGTTGGCGACGCCGCGCAGCGTCTTGTCCTCGCCTGCGTACAGAACATGCAAGATTGCACCGACCAGTAGCGCGTGGCTGGTCTTCTCCCAATGATTGCGCTTCTCTAACGCACCTTCAGGGTCAACCAGAATGTCGGCGATGTTCTGCACGTCGCGCACTTCATGTGCGCCGCGCCGGACTTCAAGCAGCGGGTTGTAGGCGGCCGACTGCCTATCGGTGGGGTTGAAAAGCAGGCAGTGCGAAAAGCGCGAACGCCAGCCCGCCGTGATCTTCCAGTTCTCTCCCTTAATGTCGTGAATGACGGCGGACGCCGGCCACGAAAGCAACGTAGGCACCACCAAGCCCACGCCCTTGCCCGAGCGCGTGGGTGCGAAGCTCAGGACATGTTCCGGCCCCTCATGTCGGAGGTATTGGTCGTCGTGTTGGCCGAGGAAGACGCCCGCCGGGAGGGTCAGTCCAGCTTTGCGGATGTCGACGGCATCGGCCCAGCGTGCCGAACCATAAGTCGTAACCAGCCGCGACTGCCGAGAACGCCATACCGACATGGCGATGGCGACGAGTAAAGCGAACAAACCGCTACCACCCGCAATCGCACCGCCTGTGTCGAAGACGTGCGGCGCGTAGGCATCAAAGAAGAACCACCATTCGAACAAGCGCCACGGGTGATAAACCGGTACACCTAGAAGATCGAACCAGGGCGATCCGAGGCGTACTTGATAGCCAAGGGTCGCTGCTGTCCATTGTGTGGCGCCCCAGACGCCGGCGATCACGATGCCGATTACCACAGCGATCTGGCCGAACAGAACGTTCGTCCCTTGCATGACCTGTCCTCCGATTTCTCCTGCGCTGGTGTCTCATTGAAAGCGTTGCACAGGGGGTGTCGCAGGCGTCAGGATCGGTTCTGGGCTAGTGCCGGTCAAAGACCGTTCGCAGCACAATGGTCGAGGGAAAAGAAAGAATGAGCGCGGTGGCGAGTCAAAGAAAAGCGCCGCAAGCGAAAGCGCACTGCGGCGCATACAGAGTTCCAAGCAAGTTACCCAAAAAAAGCCGTCAATGGGCCTTGCTTCCACTCATAGGCAATATTTAGATATCATGAAAAACGATGATATTTAAGATTGGAATAAAAATGAAAAATATCAAGAGTATGGATCTCAACTTGCTCAAGGCGCTGGACGCATTGTTAGACGAACGCAATGTGACACGGGCGGCGGCCCGTCTGGGACTAACCCAGCCGGCCTTGAGTGGCATGCTGACGCGGTTGCGCGAGAGCTTCGGTGACCCGCTTTTCGCGCGCTCGCAGCGGGGTATCGTTCCAACGCAGCGGGCGCTGGATCTAGGGATGCCTGTCAAGCAGGTGCTCGCCGAAATCGACGCGCTGCTCCAGCCACCTTCCTTCAATCCGGCCACCGCACAACTGACCTTCTCCATCGCCGCGACGGACTATGCGCTGCGTGCCGTTGCTGTCCCATTTCTATCGGCACTTAAACGGCACGCACCGCGTGTACGAGTCTCATTAGTGCCAGTCGAGAGCGGGCAGCTACAGAACCAGCTTGAGCGCGGTCAGATCGATTTAGCCCTCCTGACGCCAGAGATCACTCCGCCAAATCTGCATGCCCGAGAGCTGTTCAAGGAACACTATGTGTGTGTCCTGCGGGAAGACCATCCTGCGGCTATGGGGCGCAAGCTGACCGTTAAACAGTTCTGTGCTCTCGACCATGCGCTTGTTTCCTACGATGGTGGAGGTTTCCGCGGCGTCACCGACGATGCGCTAGAACAGTTGGGCAAACGACGCAGCGTCACACTGTCGGTCAAGAGCTTTCTGATCTTGCCAGACATCCTGCGTGCCAGTGACATGGTTGCGATCTTGCCGAGCCGCTTGGTCGCCGGTATGGACAAGCTGGCTATCTCCCTGCCGCCGGTGAAGATACCGGGGTTCACCAAGACGGCTGCTTGGCACGAACGCACCCATCACGATCCAGCACATCGCTGGATACGAGCACTGCTGTTCACTTCCTGTGCTAACAACAAGTAGGCAAGATCGCTCCTATCGTCATGCTCAGCACAACTCTACCTCGCACTACAAATAAGCAATCAGTCGGCTCAATTGGAGACGCGCCCTTTCGTAGCGCCGCTGCGAGATAGCCTAGTCGGTGGATGGCAGAACCTAGGCCTTGATATCATATTTTATGATATCAAAAATAGAAACTTAGGATTTCACTTATTGCAGATGGAGGCTCATGATTTGCTCCATGACCACTTGAATGACGCAGCCACCCCTGTTGCGTCATCGACATTTTGTGAAGGAGCTTCGATATGAGCAAGCAACAGAACGCCATCCTCTGGCCCGAAGGCTACACGCCGGGCTTTACTGAGAATTTCGCCTCCAATGAGATCATCGCCGCCGGCTTGAGCGCGGCCGACGTATGGCCTCTACTCGTCACACCATCGCTGTGGCCAAGCTACTACGCCAACTCGGCTAACGTGTGCTTTCATGACGGCAAAGGCCCGGTACTGGCCGACGGCGATCGGTTTTACTTCGAGACCTTCGGCTTCCCGGTAGAGGGGCAGTGCAACGAATACGTGCCACCTGCGGATGGGCAACCCGGCCGCGTGGCCTGGCACGGCTGGTCCGGCGAGGAAGGCACAGATACGCGCCTGGATGTGCATCACGCCTGGCTGGTTGAGAACCTGGACGGCAGGCGCGTGCGCATCCTCACGCAGGAAACTCAGAAGGGCAAACCGGCCGAGGAGCTGCACAACGCCAAACCCAACCCGATGATCAACGGCCATCAGGACTGGCTCGACAGCTTGGTCGAGGCAGCGCGCAAAGCCAAGCAGGCGTAGTGGTCTCCGGCCGCTTGATCCCAAGCGTCTGAACGGAGAAAACCATGATGAGAACTCCCCTCAGGATTCTGCTGGTCCTGACTTCGCAGGCAACGATGGGCGACGAACTGCTCAACCGCGAATGGTTCCGCAGTCGGACCGAAGCGAAGGTGCTGATCGAACGTTGGCGACAGTTCTACAACGAGCAGCGGCCGCATAGCGCGCATGCTTACAAACCGCCGGCGACGATCCGGCGCAACTGGATCCAATCCGATAGCATCCCCTCCGAACTCACTGCCTGACTGGCTACAAAGTTCGTACTCAGGTCACCTTGGCGCAGGCACTGAAGGTGGAGCCACCCGGAATGGGTGCTCCCACCGCCTTACGCGCACTGGCTCGAACTCTCCCGAGGCGCCGGCAAGCTCGTCACATAGCGACTAGAGAGAGGAGGTGACCGTACGAGTTCCCAGCGCCCGATCCACTCTGGGAGCTGGGTCGCCTAGCGACTACGCTACCAATGGAGCTAGCGATCAACTCGATAACTTGAGCGTGATAACGCCCAGGATGATCAACGCCACGCCAAGGTATCGCATCAGGGAGGTTGGGTCGCCATAGAAATGAATTCCGACTAAGAAAGTTCCCGCCGCTCCGATACCCGTCCACACCGCATAAGCAGTCCCAATCGGTATCTGACGCTGAGCAAGCCATAGGAAGGCGCCGCTAATTGTCATGAAAGAGACGGCTACTGCGACCCCACTCCAACGCGATGTTGGCTCTTGCGCCATTTTCAGCCCGACCGGCCATCCGATTTCAAACAATCCAGCCAAAACAAGATAGATCCAACCCATTGCGATTCTCCTTCAAATTTTTCATATCCGGCATACATACTCCGGCATGACCACCAGCTTAGAACTTCGGCGGCTCTTTAGGCGTGGTGTGGGGCACATCGCCATCTTCGTAAAAGCGCTTTCGCGTAGCCTCGGCAACCCGGTTACATAGTTGGTCGCCCAGCATTGGTCGATCCAACTTGCATTGCTTGCGCAACTCTTTCAGACGCTCAGGATTGAGCGCTAATTCATCGACTGTCGGAAGGTTGGCTTTATCTGGTTTCCCAGATGGGCTGCAGGCTGCCAATGTCGAGGAAAGCAATATGAGAGCAATCTTCTTCATGGTTAATTTTCTTTGGGAGATTGTGTGATGGTTTACCGCCGACCTTTGGCATCTGGAGATTTGATCGAATGAACGCGTTCCATGAAGCGAGTCAGCATTTCTGACGGCTCGCTGGCCGGCCGTAGTAGATAGGTCGTGAGCATTGGCGAACGTCCAGTCAGCGGCCGTGCGACCACCCCCTGTTCCCTGCTGGCTGTGATATGCGCGCCTCCTGTGAGGCCTAGTGCAAGTCCCGCCGAAACCAGGACCATCATTAGATCGCTGGAAGTCACGCGTTCGGCAATCAGTGGCTCTATGTCCACGCGACGTAGCACCCGTTCAACTTGCCGAGCATGGCCCTCACACGCCACCGCGTCGCAGAGCACCAGCGGATACCGCAACAGCTCTTCTAGGGGAATCTGTTTGTGGGATAGCAAGGGGTGCCGTGCGGGCACAGCTACCATCAGAGGGTCACTCCACACCGGCACGGCGATGATGCCTTCGCCGACTTCATCCGATTGAGCGAAGCCGAGATCGTACAGTTCGCCACACAATCCCTTGATTTGCTGTGCCAAAGGCACCTCGAAGAAGCGAACTTCCACTTCCGGCTCTTCCTGCCGGCAGAGCGCCAACAACGCAGGCAGGCGCGATGGCGTGATTCCATCAGACAATGCAATACGGAGCTGGCAATGAAAGCCATTGGCTGCGGCGTTCACACTGTCGCGCGCCTGCTGCAAAGCTGCGAAGACACGCGGCACGCTCTCAAAGAAGAGCCTGCCCGCACGAGTCAAGCGGGTGCTCCGAGTGGTTCTCGCAAATAGCGCTACGCCCAACTCTTCCTCAAGTTCCTTGATGGCGCGCGACAGCGGCGATGTCTCTATGTGGAGGCGCTCTGCGGCTCGGGCAAAGTGCAGCTCCTCTGCCACCGCCAGAAAGTAGCGCAGGTGTCGAATTTCCATGTTCGCATTCCTCATCACTCAGGCCTCACCACCTTCGCCTTGCGTCACGCTATTTAGCTAGCCTTCGCAAGCTGCTCCAGCATGTTTCTGCGATCAAACAGGAGAGCCGGATAATGCTTTTGCCAGGACGCCCCATTGCATGGCTGTCTCGGCCCGCGTGCGGATCAGCGAAGCCTGCGCTGACAGCACCCCGGCCTCAGCCTCGGCCACCACCGTGGCGTCCACTTGTCCCGCCTCGAACAGACGTCGGCTGCGATCGAGCTGACGCTCCGCGACTGCGACACCCTCGGCCTGATGCTCCAGTGCTGCGTGCTGCGTATGCCAACCGAGATATGCGTTCTCTACGTCCTGCAAAGCACTCAACAAAGTGCGCTCGAACTCCGCACGGGCAGCTCGGCTGCGCGCCTCTCCGGTCTCGATGCCGGCACGGATCGCGCCACCATCGAAGATCGGCAACGACACCCCGGCCCCAAGTGAAAAAATGTTTCCAGTGATGCGGGTTCCCACACTCTCTACGCGCTGCCGTCCGCCGCTCAGGTCCAACACCAGCCTGGGGAAGCGTTCGCCTTCGGCTGCGTTCCAGCGCGCGGTTTCGGCGGCGAACTTCGCTTCGGCGGCGCGCACGTCGGGCCGCTCACTCAGCAGGTCCGCAGGTATGCGTGTCGGTGTCCAGTCCGGGACGGCGAGCGACGCAAGAGTTGGGGAAGCTGCAGGCGCTCCGGGCGTTTGTCCCACTAGTACATCGAGTGCATGCGTCGCCTCGCCGCGCGCACGCCGCAGTTGCTCTTGCTCCACGCGCAGTGCGACGACGCCGGCGCGGGTACGCTCGATGTCGAAGCCGGTAGCTTGTCCGGCCTCGAACTTCCGTTGCATCAGCAAGACGAGTCGTTCTGCGGATGCCAGCCGCGCCGCGGCTAGCGCTTCGAGCTCACTGGCTTGGCGCTGCTGCACAGCCGCCGACACTGTTTCAAACGCGACCTGCCACCGCGTGGCAACCCACGCTTGTTCGGCTGCCACCGCATCCAGGCGCGCACCTTCTGCTGCCTGCGAAAGCCGTCCCGACAGGTCTGCCTCCCACGATGCGGACAACGTGGCGCGGCCATCATTGCCGATTGCAACGTTCTCTGAATAGTCGCGTCCTCGAGTTGCCTGCGTGCCCGCGGACAACGAGGGGAGCAGGGAGGCCCGTGCTCGCCGCGTGGCGGCCGATGCCTCGTCCACGCGCGCTCGCGCAATCGTCAGTTCGGTATTGCGCTCCAGCGCCGCCCGGACCAAGGCATTGAGGTGCGGATCGCCGTAGGCCGTCCACCAATCGACGGGAAGAGTACGGCGGGACGATTTGTCCAAGATGCCTTCACCTCCCTCTTCATTTGAGAAATGGGCCGGTACATCCAGGCGAGGTGGATCGGCAGAGTGCGGGGCATGGCTGCAGGCCGCAAGAAGCAGTAGCGGAGAAATCATGGCAATGAGGCGATAGCGTTCAAGAATTTGAGACATGGCAGCTCCTTGCGTTCCGAAAAAGTCTTGACGGACTGTTGTATGGCTTCTACTATACCGTCTGGACTGTATATGACTCAAGCTTTTTTGGAGCACGACCATGCCGCCCCGCGCGAAAACAAAGTTGCCCCCCCCGTCCACTGCCCATAGCAGCGCCGATGCGCAGCCCGGCCTCCAGCAAGGAGCCCAGCGAACTCGCGACCGCATCCTGCAGGCCGCCCGCGAACTGGTGCTGGAGGAAGGTGCCAGTCGCTTGACACTGGACGCCGTCGTTGTGCGGGCCGGGTTGAGCAAAGGGGCGTTTCTCTATCACTTCAAGACCAAACGCGATTTGTTCGTGACACTGATCGACGAGATGATCCGGGCGTTCGACGCGGTACAAGCCAATCACGAGCGCAGGTTTGCCGGAGATCCGGACCCCTGGCTGTCGAGCCAGGTGGAAGCGATGCCCGACGACGAGATGCAGAAGATGGGCGCAGCGCTGCTCGCGGCAGCTGCGGAAGATCCAACACTTCTCGACCCACTGCGCGAGTGGTACCGCGTGCAGTACGAACGCGTGCGTCGATCCCCGCGTGGCACCGAGACCGCGGCACTCATCATGCTGGCATTGGATGGCGCCCTGTTCGCCGATCTTCTGGGTTTGCCAATACTCGCACCCGCAGAGCGGCGGCATTTCTTTCGGGCGCTCCAGGATCTCGCCTCGGGCCATCTCGAACTTGTCCCGGCAAAAGGACGCACATGAGTCGCGTCCGTAGCGGTGTCATGACCGCGTGCGCACCGCGCTCCTTGGCGGTTGCTTGCACACTATCCATTTCGACTCTGCTCTCAGGGTGCGGAAACTCGCAATCCACCGTATCCGAGCCTCCGCGCGCAGTGAAGCTCGCCGCCGCGCAGTCGGATCTCCCGCATAGCTCTCGCATCGAATTGACTGGCTCGGCGCGAGCAACCGAGCGCAGCATCCTAGGATTTGAAACAGGAGGACGGATCGCCAAGTTGAACGTCGACGTGGGTGAACGGTTCTCCCGCGGCCAAGTCCTGGCAGAACTTGATGCGCAACCTGACCGGCTTCGCGTGACACAAGCGCAAGCATCCCTGGCGGCCGCCGAAGCCGGCCTGATGGATCGACGTGTACAGACAGATCAACAGCGCCGGTTGCTCGAAAGCGAAGTCATCTCCCCTGCTGCGTTCGAGAGCGCGAAGGCGCAGCTAGCGGTCGCAGAGGGTCAAGCGCGCACTGCCAAGGCGGCGCTTGGCCTGGCCGAACGAGCACAACGTGGCACGATGATCGTCGCTCCTTTCGATGGTGTCGTGGCGGAAAAGCTGGCTTTGGCGTTCACCGACATTGCTGCTGGTGCGCCGGTATTTCAGGTCGACGGCGTGCGCAGTGGCACTGAGATCATCGCGAACGCGTCTACTACACAGGCACCTCACATAGATGTCGGCCAACGCGCAGAACTGAGCTGGAGCGGAGCCGAACAACCAATCCGAGCGGTGGTACGTCGTGTCGGTCTGCGCGCCGAAAATGGCTCGCTCCTACCCGTGGTGCTAGTGCCTGAAGATAACGCGCAAGCGCGCGCACTTCGGCCAGGTATTCCCGTACAGGTCGTGCTCGACGCACCTGCGGCAACCTCCAAGACCTCTCGGCCCGAGACTGTATCCATACCTTATGCCTCGCTGGTGCTCGGCACGAAGCCGGGCGAGGCTTCCGTCTTCGTCTACACCCCTGAAGATAAGAAGGTGCACCGTCGCGCGGTGCGCTTCACGCCGGTACAGGAAGGAGACAGCGCGCGCGTCCTCGCTGGACTCAAGCCCGGCGAGACGGTGGTTGCCGCCGGAGGAGGATGGCTCACCGATGGACAGCCAGTGACACCACTGGAAGCCACCACTCAATTGACCAAGCGCTAACGCGATCCACCAGGTTACTTCATCATGAAGATCACCGAGATGGCGCTGCGCGCCAGTCGACTTACCTACTTTGTAGCGCTCATCATTTTCGTCGCCGGCATCGCGACCTTCCTGAATTTTCCTTCTCAGGAGGAGCCGACTGTCACGGTCCGCGATGCGATGGTCACGGCGTTGAACCCGGGGCTGCCCGCCGAACGCGTTGAGCAACTCATTGCCCGGCCGATCGAGGAGCGCTTGCGCGAACTGGCAGAGGTCAAGCGCGTGACGAGCACCGTGCGCGCAGGCAGCGCCATGATCCAGGTCACGATCTGGGACCGCTACACCGACTTGGCACCGATCTGGCAGCGCGTCCGGGCCAAGGTCGCCGATTCGAAGGATGCCTTACCACAGAGCACGATGGGGCCTTTCGTCGACGAAGACTTCGGCCGCGTCGCGGTTGCCTCGATTGCGGTCACTGCACCAGGTTACTCCATGAGCGAGATGCGCGTCGCGCTCAAGCAGATGCGCGACCGCCTGTACACCGTGCCTGGTATTGAGCGCATCACTTTCTACGGCCTGCAGGAAGAGCGCGTCTATCTCGAATTCGATCGGCCTAGGCTCGCGCGATTGGAGCTGACACCACAGGGGGTGATCGACCAACTCGTCAAACAGAACGTCGTCGCTTCGGGTGGACAAATTGTTGTCGGCGGCATCAATGCAACCTTGGCGGTCAGTGGCGAAGTGCGTGACGCTCCCTCCCTGCGAGCAATGCCGATCGCGCTGCCACGACCGCAAAGTAGTACGGCGCCCGTGCCGACGATCGCATTGGGTGAACTGGCGCAGGTGAGTGTGCGGCCAGCCGATCCGCCGGAATCTGCTGCCATCTACAAAGGCCAGCCCGCTGTCGTCATGGCGGTTTCGATGGCCTCCGGTCAGAACGTGGAGCAGTTCGGAAAAGCGCTCAAAGCACGGGTTGCAGACCAGGAGAAGCTGCTGCCGGCGGGTTTCGATCTGTCATACGTCACTTTCCAGGCCGATGTCGTCAAGCACGAGATGGGCAAAATGAACCACGTCATGATGGAGACGATCATCGTCGTCCTCGGTGTCGTCGTGCTATTTCTCGGTTGGCGCACCGGGATCATCGTGGGCATGATCGTGCCGTTGACGATCCTCAGTGCACTCATCGTCATGCGCGCGATGAACATCGAGCTTCAGAACGTCTCGATGGGCGCCATCATCATTGCGCTCGGCTTGTTGGTGGACAACGGCATTGTGATTGCCGAAGACATCGAACGCCGCCTGGCCGGTGGCGAAGATCGTAAGCATGCCTGCCTCGAGGCGGGCCGCACGCTCGCCATTCCGCTGCTCACGTCCTCGCTCGTGATCGTGATCGTGTTCTCGCCGTTCTTTTTTGGCCAGAACGCCACGAGCGAGTATCTGCACAATCTCGTGGTCGTGCTGGCACTGACGTTGTTCGCTTCGTGGCTGCTGTGCCTGACTGTCACGCCCCTATTGTGCTACCACTTCGCCAAACCCCATCACAAGCAGGAGCAGGGCGACGCCTATGACACCCGCTTCTACCGTGGCTACCGGCGCGTACTGGAGTGGGTGCTCCACCATAAGGCGGTCTATGTAGCGTCGATGATCGCGGCGCTTGCCATTGCGCTGTATGGCTTCACCACCCTGCCGTACGATTTCATGCCCAAGTCCGACCGGCTTCAGTTCCAGATTCCGGTGCAGCTCGCCCCCGGTACCGACTCGCGCGAAACGCTCGCCCGCGTGAAGCAGATCAGTGGTTGGCTGGGCGACACGAACATCAATCCAGAAGTCTCCGATCACATCGGCTACGTCGCCGATGGTGGCCCGCGCTTCATCCTTAGCCTGAATCCACCACTGCCGGCATCGAACATCGCGTACTTCGTTGTCACATTGAAGCCGAAGAGCGACATCGACGCCGTCCTCGCCCGCACCCGCAGCTACTTTGCGCAAGCACATGGCGACGTGCGCGCCGAGCCCAAGCGTTTCTCGCTCGGTGCGACCGAGTCAGGGACTGCCATTTATCGCGTCAGCGGTCCGGATGAGGAGGTATTGTTGGGGGCCGCGTCCAAAATCGAAGCAGCGCTGCGCAAGCTGCCCGGCACCATCAACGTCAAGAACGATTGGGATACGCGCGTTGGCCGCATCGACGTACGGGTCGACCAGGACCGCGCGCGTCGGGCGGGCGTGACGACTGAAGACATCGCTGGCGGGCTGGATGTCCGCTACAGCGGCAGATCGATCTCGGTTATTCGCGACGGTGACACCTCCGTCCCGATCGTCCTGCGCAGTATCGTAAGCGAGCGTCGCAGCACGGCAGACGTAGGCGCGACGCTCATCTATCCCACCAACGGCGGTCCAGCGGTGACGCTGGCTCAGGTCGCAGACGTATCGCTCGCGAGCGAGCCCTCGGTCATCCAACGGCGCAATCTCATCCGCACGATCACCGTGCAAGGACAGAACACCTCTTACACCGCCCAGGAGATCATCAACCGCCTGGCGCCTAGCGTCGCTGCCCTGGACCTGCCCGCGGGCTACTCGGTTGAACTTGGCGGCGAGATCGAGGAAGCCGCCGAATCGAACGCCGCGCTGTCGACCTACATGCCCCTCGCATTTCTGGCGATGCTGATGCTGTTCGTATGGCAGTTCAATTCTTTCCGCAAGCTCGGTGTGATCCTCGCGACGATCCCTTTCACGCTTATCGGCGTGGTATTGGCTCTGAAGCTGACCGGCACACCTTTCAGCTTCATGGCGACCTTCGGCGTACTGGCCCTGTTCGGGATCATTGTCAACAACGCCGTGCTCTTGCTGGAACGCATCGACCAGGGGCTAGCGGAAGGCCTGCCACGCCATGAAGCCTTGGTTGGGGCCGCGATACAACGGCTTCGTCCAATCGTGATGACCAAGGTCACCTGCATTTCGGGACTGGTGCCACTCATGCTCTTCTCCGGACCATTATGGAAAGGGATGGCGATCGCGATGATCGGTGGGCTGGCACTCGGAACGCTGGTGACGTTGGGCTTGATTCCGCTGCTTTACGAAGTCCTGTTTGGAATCAAGCGAATTGGGCCGTGGAACCTGAGTGTCGCCACCGCGCATGGAGATCGCTCATGAGTCTCTTGCGAGCCGCCGCGTGCTGCGCATTCTCAGAATTCGTATGCACCCACGCTTCATGCGTATGTCTCGCTAGGCTTATGCGATTCAGCACCCATCCGCTGATCTGGAAATCCTGGTCGATTGTCATTGCCGCAGGGGTTCTAGGAGCGGGCTATCCACTGGGCCTGCGGGCCATCACGGCGGGCGGTCCGATGCGCTGGGTCGGCCTCTGTGTGGCAGTGACGTGCATGGCGGCCAGCGGCGCACTTTTGTGGTTCGCGCTCAAGCGGATTCCGATCAGCGCGGCCTCTGCAGCCTGGGCAGGAATCGGGCTACTTGGAAACTTGGGCGTCGGCGCCCTCCTACTAGGCGATGTCGCATCGGTAACGCGCTGGTCTGGCACCGCCCTCATCGCAGCAGGCATTGCCTGTCTTAGTTTCGTTTGATCAAGGAGACCCATTATGAAGAGCAAAACTGCATTGATCCGCGGCGGCATCTTTTTTTGCGTAGCAGGCGCGCTCTCTGGATGCGCGACCAACAGCATGACGCGCTCCGGATTTCTCGGCGACTACGAGAAGTTATCGCCGACACGATACGAGAACGTACTGATGTACCGCGCAGCGGGATTCGAGCCCAAGCGTTATGCCGCTGTCGTGGTGGAAGAAGCGCAGATCAAGACCGCCTCGGGTCGCATCGATGGGCTCGATGACGCGCAGCAGCGCGAAGTGCTAGACCATGTGACGAGCGAACTGAAACGCCAGGAAGGCAAAAGTCCCGCCCCCCCAGGTGGCGCGGGACAGGTTCGGGTGCGTGTAGCGGTCACCGAACTGCAGACACCGAATCGGGCAGTCAATGCAATGACGACCCTGCTGGTTGGACCCGTGACGACGGGTGGTGCCAGCCTAGAGTTCGAAGCAGTCGATTTAAGGACGGGACGCCGGGTTGCTGCCGCCAGTTGCTTCGAGCGCGGCAACGTCATTAAAGAGTTCGCCGGTTCGTACACATTGCTGGGTCATGCCAAAGCGGCGATCACGAACTGCATCGAGCGCATCGACAGCGCTTGGCGGGACACGCAGCCATGAGCAACGCTTCACAGGCTTGGCTCCGGCAGGATGCCATGGTCGGCGGTGATCACAAATGGCTGGCGGGTGGCGACTGGACGATAGAGCACTACGCCAGTCTGGCAAAATCCGTGTCCGCCGCCCGCATCAGTCATGCCGAGGGGTACGCCACTCCCTTACTCGACTGGACGCAAGTCCAGAGACTGGACACCGCCGGCGCGGCTCTGCTGGTGGAAATTCTCGGGCCAGACTCGATACTCGACCGGCCGGAGGCAGCTCCAAATCTGTCCTCGGATCGCCTCGCCCTAATGAGAGCGCTGGCCGCCGCTGCTACCGATCAGCAGAAGACGGAGAAAGCAGCGGTGAGCGGGAATCCTCTGCTCCGCGGTCTGGGACGCATAGGCCTGACCTTGGAACAGGGCTGTCGTGCGTGTCTTGGTCTGGCCGGGTTCGTGGGCCAGATCATCGAAACATGGAGCCGTACCGTTCGTCACCCGCGTCGCTGGCGCGCGACCTCGGTGATCGCTCAAATCCAGCGATCAGCGGTGGACGCCATTCCCATCGTGGCGCTACTGAGCTTCATGGTAGGAATGGTGGTGGCGTTCCTGGGAGCAACGGTGCTGGCCAACTTCGGTGCGAGCATCTTCTCGGTGCATCTGGTCGCCTTCTCGTTCATGCGCGAGTTCGGAGTGCTGCTCCCGGCCATATTGATTGCAGGCCGTACCGCAAGCGCGTACACCGCCCAAATCGGTTCGATGAAGGCAAATGAAGAGATCGATGCGCTTCGCTCCAACGCGCTCGACCCCATCGAGTTACTGGTGCTGCCACGCGTGCTGGCGCTTCTTGTGTCCTTGCCACTGCTCACCTTAGTAGGCATCTTGGCTGGCATTGCGGGCGGCGCCACCGTATGCGCACTGAGCTTGGAAATTCCTCCCGCACAGTTCCTTGCCATCGTGCAGGAAAAAATCGAGGTGCGCCATTTTCTTGTCGGAATGAGCAAGTCCCCGCTCTTCGCGGTGATGATCGCCGCTATCGGCTGCCATGAAGGGTTCAAGGTCGCCGGTAGCGCTGAGTCGGTAGGCGACCACACGACGTCTAGTGTCGTGCAATCAATCTTCATGGTGATCCTGATAGACGCCATCGCTGCACTGTTCTTCATGGAGATGGGCTGGTGAGCGCGGTGAAGCAAGACACCGACAACGGTGTGCGACACGCTATTGAAGTGCGCGGCCTGGACAACAGGTTTGGAACCCAGCAGGTCCATCAGGACCTAGACCTGGACGTGCGGCGCGGGGAAATCCTTGGCGTGGTGGGAGGGTCAGGCA
>NZ_CYTU01000012.1:110675-130187 GCF_001299375.1 Achromobacter sp. 2789STDY5608621
GGGCTTGGTGGGGTTGCCTGCCGGAGCGGGAGACAAGTATCCGGCCTCGTTGTCCGGAGGCATGGTGAAACGAGCAGCACTGGCGAGAGCCTTGGCGCTTGATGCGAACATCCTGTTTCTTGACGAACCCACCGCAGGACTGGATCCAATCGGGGCTGCATCTTTCGACCAATTGATTCTGACCCTGCGCAATGCACTGGGCCTCACGGTGTTTCTGGTAACCCACGACCTCGATACGCTGTACACCATATGCGACCGTGTCGCGGTCCTGGCGAACCAGAAGGTACTCATCAACGACGGCATCGAGGCAGTCGAGCGCTTCAAGCACCCGTGGATACAGGAATACTTTCACGGCCCCCGTGGCCGTGCGGCCGCACAGGCCACTGGTGCTTCCAGCCAAGAGACGCAGCCATGAAACCCCTCCGCATCTGCATCATTCTTCCGTCGCGCACGCATTGGGCTGGGCGCACGCAATATTTAAACTCTGAGAACGAGGTGGTCTGATCATGGAACCACGTGCCCATCATGTATTCATTGGTCTGTTCGTCGTGCTGCTCGGTGCGATTGGTATTGGCTTCGCGCTTTGGCTCAGCGACACACGTTCCGACCACGATTACCAGTATTACCGGATTATGTTCGATGAGCCAGTGACCGGGCTTACGCCCGGCAGCCAGGTTCAGTACAGCGGAATCACGATTGGCGAAGTCGTTGCACTTTCTCTTTCACCGCGAGACCCAAGGCGGGCGATAGCGCGCGTACGCATCAATGCCACCATCCCGGTCCGGCAGGATACCCGCGCTGAATTGGTCATCACGGGAATTACCGGCAACGCGGTGATCGAGTTGAGCGACGGTGGGCCAAACGTGCCATTGCTGGATCGGAGAGAGGACGAGGAACCGTTGATCCTCGCACCACGTTCGGCGATGGCATCCCTGGTCTCCGGTGAGGGGAACAGCATGACGACACTCAACGGCATCTTGCTGCGCACGCAGGAGTTACTGTCGAAGGAGAATTTGGCTCTTGTGCACCGCAGTCTGGTGAATCTTGAACAGACCACGGGCGCGGTCGCTGACCAGAGGGCCGAGATCGCGACGTTAATCAGCAATCTGACCGAAGCAAGCAGAGAATCGACAGCTGCCGTGCGCCAAGCAAATAGCACTCTTCGCGATGCCAACCTGCTACTAAATAACGATGGTAAGCAAATCATGGTGAACACGCGTGATGCAACGGCATCCCTCGAACGCGCCGCTTTCAGGGTTGAGACGCTACTGCAAAACAATCAGGAATCGCTGAACCAGGGCTTGGCCGCCACAGGTCCTGCCATGCACGAACTCCAGCAGGCGCTGGCCAATCTAAACACCGTGCTGCGCCGACTGGATCGCAATCCGGCGCAATACCTGCTCGGTGGAGAGAACATTGAGGAAACCAAGCCGTGAACACTTCCGCCAGGATGATTCCCGTCGCTGCCGTGACTATGACGCTAGTACTCGGCTTGTCCGCGTGCAGTGTGCTTCCCAAAGCAGCTCCAATGGTCACCTACAAATTGCCCGACTATCACATCGCCCAGGCGGAGAGTACGCCGCGCGCCGTTCCGGGACCCGGGGCGCTGCGCGTCTACGCCCCTGAGAGTAGTCGCGTCCTGGATTCGGAGCGGCTGTTCATTGCGCAGCCCGATGGTCGCTTGTCGGCTTGGCAAGGAGTGCGTTGGGCCGACCCCGCACCGGTGCTGCTGCGTGACCGAATCGTCGAAGCCTTCATGCGCGATGGGCGGTCGACTTCCGTGATTACCGATAGCACCCCAATGAGCGCCGATATGGAGTTGCGCAGTACGCTGCGGGCGTTCCAGCTCGAATACCGCGGCACTGAAGCGATCGCCGCGGTTCGGCTCGATGTGCAACTGGTCGATCCGGCCAAACGGACTGCTATTGCCAGTAGACGCTTCGAAGCAATCCAAGCCACAGGCAGCAAGCGAGAGGCCGATGTGGTGAGCGCGTTCGGTGTCGCCACGGATATATTGGCCGGGCAGATCGTTGAATGGGCAGTTCAGGTCGGGGCAGCGCGTTTGCGAGTTGCACCGGAATTGGCAAGCAACCATGCACCCACAGCGTCGTCGATAAGCACAGACTAGTCGTCTTAACGGAGCACAGAAGCTAGGGCCAAAACGCTGCTCGACACCTTAACTCGGTACGACAGCCTACGGCCCCGATCCAATCCCAGGACCTCTTTGCCGTCCAACCTCCCATGACACACCGCCGCCGCGTACAGTCGCGGCGATCTGCTGCCCCAGTCGTGGCTCGATTATCGGCCGCCAAGGCACCAGACTGAATCCCATGCCGTCATCGAGCAGCGCATAGCGACCGCTGGCGAGCATGACCGAGCGCCGGTAGATGCCGGCTACGCGCTGCCCGTCTGTGACGTGCCGATGCTCCAATCCGCTATCGGCGGCAATGTGCTGGGCGGCCTGCGCCAGCTCCCGATTGCGCAGCGTTTCCAGCAGATTCCGGGAGAGAATCAGCCGCTGCCCGCGCCGCTGGGCCAGCCCCTGTTCTTCGAGGAAGTCGGCGCGCTGCTGCAAGGCTTGCCTAGCATCGCCGCCAAAGCCCAGGTCGCCCAGTCCCTTGCCGCCGCCGATCAACTGCTGATCCAGCCAGGTCGCGCCGATGACGCGGGCCTGCCGTTCAATCGGCAGATGCGATTTCAGTTCGACCGCCACGCCGCCCAGCCGCTGCGCGTCGTACTGGCGGCCACGCTCGGCCAAGTCGTCCGGCACCTTCCATAACCCCTCGGCCACGCGCTCCACGATGCCGGCCCGCCGTAGGGCTTCCAGCCGGCGGATATGGGCCGCCACAGCCTCTTGCGGGTCGCGGCCGGGCTTGGCTCGGCCTTGCTCGATCGCCAGGTGGTGATCGGTGCGGTACAGGCCATTGCTCGCCAGCGTGGCGATGTTCTTGTCGGCCGCCCGCACCTCGGCGGAACCGCGTACCTCCACCACCGCGCCGATGGGATAGTTCGCCAGCTCGTCGCGGGCGTCCAACGCGACGTAGTGGGCTTTGCCGTCCAACCCGTCGATGACCAGATAGCCGCGGTCGTGCAGCTCGTCGGCCAGACCCTTAGCAGCCACGCGACCGACGATAGTGCGGCCGTCGTCGCCCGGCTCGAACACCGCCAGCTCGCGAGGCTTGCCGCTCATGGCCCGCTGCATCGTTCGGATGATGTCGCCACGCTCGCCCAGGGCACGCAAGGTCTTCTCCGCGTCCGCATGGACGGCCCAGGTGCCGGGCTGCACCTCGTCGGCCAGGCCCAGGCGCTGCAAGTGTTGCAGGCGGCCGATCAGCAGCAGGCGCTGGCGTTGCAGCCGGGGTTCGTTGAAGCGTTCGATCTGCACCCGGCCATCCTCGCCGGCCTCGCGCTGCAACGTGCGGTCGAGGCTCGTCCACCGCTCTTGCTCCACCTCGCGCTGCAAGGTCTGCTGGATCTCCAGTTCGGTGCGCGGCCCCAGCCATTCCGTCGCCAGCTCGGCGGCGCGATGGCGGAAGCCGTGGGCGATGTAGTCGCCCGCGATGATGAGGTCTTTGCCGGTATCGTCGCGTCCGCGCACGATCAGGTGCGTGTGCGGGTTGTCGGTGTTCCAGTGATCGACCGCCACCCAATCCAGCCGCGTCCCCAGGTCGGCCTCCATCCGGTTCATCAGGTGCCGGGTGTAGGTGCGCAGGTCGTCCAGCTCCGCACTGTCTTCAGGTGAGACGATGAAGCGGAAATGATGTCGGTCGTCCTGGCAGCGTTCCTTGAAGGCATCGAGGTCGGCTTCGTCGGTCTGCGGCCCGTAGGCACGGCCCGGCTCGCCGTTCCGGCCGGCACCGTCGCGCTCGATGTAGCGCAGGTGCTTGGCGAGCGACTGCGGACTGGCGTTGCGCTGGTTGACCAGCAGCGTCTTGATGGTCACGCGCCGTGACATAGGGGTCAGCTTTGCGCCTGCGAAGCGCGCCGCCGTATGGCCGCGTCCAAGCCGTGAGCCGGGCCGCTGGCCGGCGTGCTGGCCGCTCCCGCCAGCGGTAGGACGGCGCACCGCCGACTTGCCGCCGCTGGCCTTGCCAGCCTGCTTGAGCACCTTGGAAACGAAGCTCTGGCCCTGGCCTTTGCCTCGGTTCTTCGGCGCGCCAGGGCGCACCCAGAAATCATGGTCGCCGCGGTCGGTCATGGCTGTGCTCCCTGCAAGCTCCGGCGTGTCCGAGCGTGCGAAGCACGCGGACATGCCTGCATCGGCGCGTGCCTCGCGCCCCACGCGGCACGGCGGCGAAGCCGCGCCGTGCCGCGCCACCCCCACGTGCAGACTGGCTTTGCGGGCGGCAGAGTGCCGAACCCTTTTGTCTTGCCTTCCGCCTTTGCCCCTCGCTCCCGCTCCGGGCATCGGCGGCCCGGCGGCGCTGCTGCACGAGCAGCCAGCCCGCCGGCGAACACGCCAATGGCCGCAGGCCAGGCGCGTTCGAGGCAAGACGCCTGCACGTTGGGCGGCTGCGCCGAAGGCAGCGCGAAGTGCGGTGCGAATGCACCCGCACTGCACGCGCGACGACACGGCGACGAACAGTAGAACGACATGCCCGATGGCACGATGAGAGGCGCGGCAAAGTGCAGCGAATCGGCGGCCATCATGGACGTGTCTCCAGCCAGATCGGATGCGCAACGCCGATCACGGCGAACGCGCTGACCGGCCCGAAATAGCGGCTGTCGAACGACGCCGGGTTGGTCGCGCTCAACAGGAACAGTTCGCCCGGTTGGAGACGGCGGCAAAGCTGCAAGGATGGCAGCGGCCGGCCCAGCCGGTCGGCAGGCAGGGCGGCGGCCACCGGCACGCCGTCGATGCGAACCTGGCCGGCGACGATGCAAACGTGTTGTGGCGCGACTGCGCCCACACGTTTGAGCAGCGGAACGCGGGTCGGCAGGTAGCCGCGCTGCGCAGCCAGCATGGCGGCCCTGTCGGGCAGCGGCATCAGCACGATGCTGTCCACGGACAGCGGACGTGGCCGCGAGGCGGTGCGCGGGTCGAACGGTTCGATGCGATACCAACCGACCGCCACGCTGTCGGACGGGTTGTAGGCCATTCGCGGCAGGGGCTGCACGAACGCCGCCCAGGCCAGCGCAGCGAGGCCGACGGTGGCGAAGCCTGCCAGCACGAGGCGAGCGCGCAGGCGCGAGCGAGGATGCGGCACGGGGCCGGTCGTGGAAATCGTGGTCATGGCAATGCCCTCCCGGCCAGCCAGGCGGCGTGCCGTTCTGCGGTGTATGTGGGTAGCGCCGAGCGCGCTGCGAGCCGGTTCGCGAGCGTGCGCCAGTACGCGGGCGATGTGTCTGCGGCTGCGATGCCCAGCGCCTCGATGCCGTCGATGCGTTCCAGCACGGCGCGCACGTTGGCATCGCCTTCGGCGTGCAGCAGCAGACGCGCGCCCGGCTGCACGCCGGGGATGCGCTGCACGGCGTCCAGCGGCGTGGCGGTCTGCATCACCATGAGCTGCCAGCGGATCGTGCCGTAGTCGTTGGCCTGCCAACGGATGCGGCACAGAACCGCGTTCGGCAGGAACACGGCGCAGCGCCGCCAGCGGTCGAGCTGGAGCGTGCGCGCCGGTTCGCCGAAGCGCAGGTAGAGCTTGAAGCGCGGTTCGATGTAGGCCAGCGCCACGCGCGTCAGCGGCACGTTGCCGGCCTGGCCGGCGAGTGTCGAAGGCGCCGGCGGCGGCGCAGCCGTGGGCGCACTTGCTTTGGGGGTGTGGGCGGTCGAAGCGGATGCGTTCACGGCGTGCCCTCCGGGGGAAACTCCCGCTCCAGCAGGTCGCGCAGCAGTTCGGCTACGGTCACGCCTCGCGTGAAGGCCGACACCTTGATGCGCGCCCGCATGGCGGGCGTGATGTCGAGCGTCAGTCGAGCGGTGTAGAGGTCGCCTTTCTGCACGGCATCTGCGTCGCCCTGGCGAATCCACGCTTCGGCGTGCGGATTCGCTGGGGGACGCGCACCGATGCCGACGCGCTTGCTGCGTGGTGGTGGCTTCCCAGTCATGTCGGCCACCGCAGCAGTTCGTCGGTGAGCGCGGCGATCTCGCGGGCAGCGGCGCTGTCGGGCGCGGTTTCGCGGGCGAGCCGGCCAGCGGCTACGCTGTCGGCAAAGACGATGCGCTGGTGGATCTCCGAGCGCAGCGCGGGCAGCGGCTGTTCGGCCAGCGATTGCCGTGCCTCCCTGCCGATGATGGTGGTGCTGACGCGCCGGTTGATGACGAAGGCCGCGCGCAGCGCTGGCCGGAACACCTGTGCTTCGCGGATCAGTGCGACCATCTCGGCAGAAGCCCATACGTCGTAGGGGCTGGGCTGCACGGGGATCAGCACGCGCTCGGCCGCCAGCAGCGCGGAACGCGCGAGGGCGGCGATGCGCGGCGGGCCGTCGATGATGATGTGATCGGCCCGCCTGGCGAGTTCTGGCGCTTCCTGATGCAGCGTTTCGCGGGCAAGGCCCACGGCGCTGAACAGACGGGGCAGGCCCTGCTGGCTACGCCGCTGCGTCCAGTCGAGCGATGACCCCTGCGGGTCGGCATCCAGCAGGATGACATGCAGGCCGCGCATCGCCAGTTCGCCGGCGATGTGCGTGGCGAGCGTGGTCTTGCCGACGCCGCCTTTCTGGTTGAGAAACGCGAAGATCATGGCGCGGCCCTCCGAGCTGGAAAGCCGGCCTGGCCGTGCCGTTTCGTGGTTGTCCACCGAAACGGCGCGCTTCTACTAAAAGTTATGTATTTCTTGTTAGGTAAGTTAGAGGGAACGCAAACCCGCGCCGTTGTTGGCTTTCCGGCGTTTTCGTACTCCTGATAGCACGAGGGTCGTACTCCTGATAGCACGATACCCGGTACTCCTGATAGCACGAGGCCGTCCACAGGTTCTCCCGCAGTTATCCCCGTGCCGCGTGCGGCACGGGCCGGAAGGTCAGCAGCTCGGTGTTGTCGTCCGGCATCCGCTCGATGCCGAGGACGTAGCCGGGCAACGACTGCCGCGCCACCAGGGCGCGCACGTCGTAGGCGAAGTCCGAGAAGCGGGCCGCGCTGCCGGATTTGCGGTACAGGTGTCGGAAGTCGAATTGCCAGCCGTGCTCCTGCCGCCCGCCATGCTTGCGCACCAGGCGGTACAGCCAGCGTTCGATACCGCCCTTCAAGCGGAAATAGGCCGGGTCGATGGTCAGCACCAGGGCGGCGTCGAGCACGCCGGCATAGAACCAGTCCGGCAAGATCAGCTCGATGCCCAGCGGGGTGCCGCTGGCGTCGGCGAGTTCCTTCCACTCGTTGATCCACGAGAAGCGATGCAAGCGCCTTCCCGTGGTTTCGCGGATGGACGTGGCCACCGTGGTCGATTGCAGCCGGTCGAGGGCGGCCTTCAGGCGCTGGTAGTCGTTGAGGGACGTGCCGCGCCCGATGAAGCGCAAAATCTCGTAAGGCGTGGCGCGTATCCAGCGCGACGGGCGCAGGCCCGCGTCGCGCGCCTCCACGATCTGCGAGGCGGCCCATATCAGCACGTCGGCATCCCATATCGTTGCGATGCCGTGCTCCTGCGTGCCTTCCACGCGAATGGTGACGTTCCCGCTGCGGAAGTCGATCGGCGCCGTGCGCCGCGACTTGGCAAGCGAGAAGAACGGAAAGGCCATCAAGTCCTGGGAATCGCGTGGCGCCATGTCGCCCGGCAGCGCGCGGAACAGATCGAGCTGTTCGCGCTGCGGCAAGGCTTGCCCTGGCGGGCTGGACATGGCGAAGGCCACCCACGCGCCGACGATCAGCGGCCATCACGGTAGTCGCCCGCGTGGCGCTCGGCGTATTCGGGATCGGACGTGGCCTCGTAGCTGCGCTGGTCGGCCCAGGCATCGAGGTCGGACACCGCGTACATGACGCGGCGGCCGAACTTGCGGAACTTGGGGCCGCCGCCGATCACCCGCTGCTTCTCCAGCGTGCGCGGCGACAGCCGCAGGTAGTCGGCGGCTTCGTCGTTTGTCAGGTAGCGTTGAGGCTGCGAGGTCGCAGTGACGGCAGCGGCGGCAGGCCGCGAGGGAGCAGGTCGCATGGGATGTACCTCCATCAAGCCCGGCCACACCACGCGGCCGGATAGAGGCACTCTCAAGAAAGCAAGGCTTCTTGCTAAGGGACGATTCGCACGGGTCGAGAAACGTCCCCCCTAATGCGACGGGAACATTGGAAGCTGCGCTAGTCGGCGGTAGCCGCCGTGCATCAGCTCATCGCCGCGGCGTACCAGCCGCCGTACGCGGGCACGCAATGCACTGTCTTTGTGCCAGTCGGCCGCGACGGCATCCGCGCCGAACAGACCTTCGCCCACCTCGCGCAAGGAGGCTCCCGCGAGGGTCGCGTCGAGCGCTTGCAAGGTATGCAGTTCCAGCAGCGCGGCGGGCGTGGGGCGGGAGCGGGCTGTTGCCACAGGCGTGGCCACGGTTGCGGCAGATAGCGCATCCAGCTTCGCAGCGAGCGTGCGGTAGCGCGCACAGGGCGTGGCGCAGGCGCGTGTGGCGTAGAGATAGGCCGAACCATCTTCCAGGTCGGGTGCGAGTGCCAGCCGAACGCAGCAGCCTGGCCAATGCGATACGAGCACCAGGCGCTTGCCGTCGTGGGTCAGTTGCTTGCGCCCAGGAATGCGCCAGAACTCGAAGGTATGCGCATCGGGTGGTGGGTCGGCGTCGGGGTATAGCTGCACCACGGCATCGTGATCGGGGAACCAAGCAGGATGTGCGTCGCGCGCATCCAGGCCGGGATCTTCCAGCAGGCGCAGGCCCCAGGCCTGCGCCGCATCAGGCTTGCGACGCCGGCGTAGCCAGTCGCGCCGGTAGCTTGGATTCCTGCGCAAATACTCCCAAGCCAGCGCTGGGCCATCGAGGTGCAGCGTGTAGAGATACGCGGCCGTGGGATACCAGTGTTGGCTGCTGCGGTCAGTCATGGCGAAACCTCCCTGTTTCTGGGAACGTCGCCACAATTCCGCTGTGCGGGAGCTATCGAATCGCCATCAAGTGGTCATCAAACTCGGGTTACGCTTTAACTGCTGGTGTCAAGACAGATTCGCTCCAGTGCATTGCCGAAATCGTCTAAATGCGACGACTGCACCGCCCGGAAATGGGGTGCAGCATTGAACACCGTGCCGAATCTCGCGCCTGGCATCATGACTGTTTTGGTCAGGAGCGCACCACCCTGGTGCAAGCATGCGGATCAAGACTTGCCAGGTCTTGGCTAAGACCGAAATAGTCACAATGCGATACTTTTTGCCTGGTCGCGCTGGAATGCGTCAATCGGTGATCGAACCGTTTTCCTGAGCCAGTCGAACGTATTCCGACAGCGGCCGCGTCGGCTGGAAATACCGATCTCGTATCACGGGCTGCTTGAGCGGCCCGACGATGGACGCCAGATCGGACAGCTTCACCGTCGCCAGGGCAGGCATCCCGATCCCGAGGTCGATCAGGCCGTAGGCCGTATCGCCATCGGTCGGATCGAGCGCGGCCAATAGCCAGGTCGCATGTGCGTCCGGTGTGAACAGGCGCACCACGGGCAGCGGGTCACATTCCTGGCCTGCGGCGCGGGTGAGGCCGTGGGCCAGTAGGTGCACCCGGTCTTCCTCGGTGACAAGCGTGGTCAAGGCCGCGCCCCTTCCACGAACACACGCAATCGCCGAGGCGCATCTGTGCCTGCGGACGGATGCACGTATGCGCAAGCGCACGAAGCCGCAAAAGCGGAGAGGCACGAAGGCGTATTGGTGGAAGTCAGGAAAGACACGGATGCGGTTCCCTGGGTCTGAGGAAATCCGCAGATGCGGATCTCCGTAAAAGCACGGAAAAGGAAAACATCACCACCAAATGAACACTATAGATTGTAGTCCTATAGGGCGCAATGGGCTGTCATCTTGGTTTTTTGGGGAAACCATAGGTGGCAGCGAAGAACTCATTGGCAGCGGCGATTCGGACGGTAAGGAAGGCGCGTGGTTTGAGCCAGGAAGCGTTCTCCAACGTGTCCAGTCGCACCTACATGAGCACGCTGGAGCGCGACCTGAAAAGCCCAACCATCCAGAAGCTGGCCGATCTGTGCGAGGTCATGGAAGTGCATCCGCTCACGCTGCTCACATTGGCTTATGCCGGTGACAGCACCCGCGAAGCTGATGAATTGCTGGCACAGGTGCGCCAGGAACTCAGGGCGATATTGGAAGAGCCCGACACGCCTTAGCGCGTTGGCGTGTGGTACTGAATTGCAGCAAGCGGAGCGCGCAGCGCCGCAGGCGCGAAGGCGTGAGGGATTGAAGCCGGATGGCCGTGACGGCTTGCCGGCACGGGGCGAAGCCCGAAAGCCCGGCGGCGCTTACAGCGCCGACACGCCACACACCGCTCGTTGACACGGATTGCGAGCCACAAGGCACGCATGCAGGCCCGCCGTGACGGGCGTATCCAGCACGCGGCAGCAGCAGAAATCCTGCGCGTGCGGTGCTGCGATCAGCAGCATCGCGCCCCGCCGCAGTGGGCGGGACGCGGTAAGCGGCTGTCAGGCCGCCTTCGGCTTGTTGCGCGACCAGATCAGGTCGTGCGTGCCGTCCTCGTTCTCGATCAGGCGGGCATAGACCGTCGCCGGGAACGAAGGGTCGTCGATGGATACGGACAGGTATTCCCGCCCGGCCTCGCTGGTCTTCTTCCACGCTGCGCCGACTTCGTGGCCAGCCGCTTGCAGGTGGAAGTCGGGGGCGTTCTCGGTGTCGCCCTTGTCGTTGGGAACCAGCTTGACCTTGACGTTGAGCGTCAGGGTGCGAAGCGTGCCGGTGAAGCCGTCTTTCTCTGCGGTGAAGGTGCCGATGTTAGCCATGATGTTTCTCCTTTCGGGTTGAACAAGGTCGCGCCAGTGCGTCCTTGTTGTGATCCGGCCGGCGGGGGATGGGCTGGTCGCACCGCACAGCGGTCGCAACAACGTGGAGAACCTGGAAGCGAAAAGAATTTGTCCCGCGAGGAATGCGCGCAGCGCAGGGGAAATTGTTTTCGCTGCAAGGTTGCGGCCATCAAGCACAAGGCGCAGCCGCGCCACCGCCAGGATTCACAACAAGACAAGGACGCACAGGCCGCCCGCTCCCGAATGGAGACGTGGCCAACTCGGCATCCCCGCGTGACGGCTGCACCGGCTTGCGCCCTGACGCGGGCCAGGTCAATGCCCCGACGACAAGGCCAGAGCGCCCCTGCCGCAGCTCACGGCCACATACTGAGGCGTGGTGTGGAAGCTCCATAGAAGCGAGGCTGGGCGGCGTGTCGGTGAACCGTCTTTCGTGACGTACAGACAACGAACCGCCAGCGTCGGGGACGGCACGCTTTCGTGCAACCTGCCGCAGCAAGCCGGGGCGTAGCCACACCAGCCCCGCCCATTGCGGCGGGGCTCGGTCGAATCGTTGGCGGCGCGATGCGCCGCCACACTTGCTGGCTTCGTGGATTTCGCGCACGAGCGCCCTTGTGCGTGGCCCCATCGCCGCCTGTCCGAAGGCGGCGATGGGGCGTTTTGGCTTTGAGCAGTGAAACCGGGCGCGGCCACCGCCGCGCCCGGAGTTTTCGACCACCGGCCCCAAGGCGGCACGGCTTGGGGCCGGTGCGGCTCGTTATTCCTTGGTTTCGATGATCCACCACACGGCGCGCGGCAAGGCGCGGCCCGTGAGGGGATGCAGATCGGTCAGGTCGGCGCGGGCCGTCCAGCCACGCGGCGGACGGTAGCCGCGCACGTCGCCGTCGCCGTGCCAGCGGCGGGCGCGCACCGTGCCGGAGGCATAGGTCGCAGCTATGCGGGGGCGGTTTGCGGGTTGGTGGGTCATGGCAGGCATCCTCAACATGAAGCGCCCCGGCCGGAACCGGGGCGCTATCTACGGTGCGAAGTCACGCGGCCAAAGCCTCGGCCTGCGGCTGGTCATCCGCCACGGCGGCCACTTCTTCCTGTGCTTCGGCTTCGCCATCCGCCGGCGCGTCCTGCCCGGTCTGCTGCGGGCCTTCGGAGCGGAAGATGGCGGGCATCCAGCCGGTGCCAGCGGCCAGCCGTTCGGCTTCGCTGGCAATGTCGCCCTTCTTCAACTTCGCCAGTCGGGTGACGTGCGAGGGCGCGAACCCGCCAACGGCTTCCAGAATCGCGGCCTTCGGCACATGCCGGAAGTAACCCTCATTGGTGGGCTGCCACCACGCGGCCATATCCAGCCCCACGGCCTGCGCCAGTTCCGCGCCGGGCTGGTGCGGCGTGGCGCGAGGCGTCACCACGTCCACCGTGGAAGCTAAGCACACGGCCAACAGCCGCACCAGTTCATCCTGTGATTTCGCCAGCAGCGCGGCGAACAGTTCGGCGCTGTCCTCCGGCAAGGTTTCGCCTGCCACCTGTTGCAGTTCGCGCAGCGCCACGGCGGCGGGTGATTCCGGCCAGTCCGGGGCCATGCCTTCCAGCCGGTCTTGCACCGTGAGGCGCACACCCAGCGGCAGGTCGTGCCCGTAGTGCCTTTCCTGCAAGACGGTCTGCACCATGCCATGCACCACGGCGGCCAGCGCTGCTTGCGGATGCCGTGCAACTTCGATTTGCAGCGCAGCGGTACGGTGCGCGCTCAACCGCTGCGCCAGTCGGTCAGACATGGCGGCGGTCTTGGGCTGCTCGTCGTCCTCGCCTGCGTCCTCGTTCGCGGCTTCGCCTTCGCTGCCGAAACCCTGCCGCAGCCGCTCCAGCGTGCGCAGTGCCTTGGCCTCCGCTTCGCGCAGCAGCCCGCGATGAATCGCGGCCTGCCCGTCGCGGTCGATGGTGACAATGGCACCGGCTGCGGCCTTCACGTTGGCCGCATAGTCCAGCAAGCCATCTTCCAGCGCCTGCAACTGCTCGCCCAGGCGTTCGCCTTCTTCCTGCAAGGCATCGGCCTTTTCCTCGTCCTCGTCGTCCAGCGCGGCATCCACCGCCTCGGCCAGTTCGTGCAGCTTGGTTTGCAGCTTCTCGATGCGCTGCGCGTCGCGCTTGTTCGGACTGCGGCGTTCCCTTGGCGCACGCTGGAAGGCTTGCAGATCGGCATGGGTCATGCCCGGCGTGGCATCCACCCACGCCCAGCCCTCGGCCTGCACCTTGGCGGCGATACCTGCCAGCTTGTCCTGCGCCAGCCGTTCCAGCAGTGCGGCATCGGTCAGATACACGCCTTTGTCGCCCTCCGCGAACAGGTCGCGGCGGATGCCACCGCCTTCCTGCTCGTAGCCGTCCAGCCCGACAAAGCGCACCAGCGGATGCCGGTAGGCGTCGATTTCGCGTTCGGTCAGGCGGTCGCGCAGGTTGTGCGGGCCGCGCTGCCATGTGGGCGCATCGTAGAACGCGGCTTCCTGCGCAGCATGGTCGTCGGTGATGGCGAGGGCCATCAACTGGTCAAGGCTCACGGCCTCGGCCCGGTAGTCGGCCAGCAGGCGCGGCGACACGTTGGCGAGTTTCAGACGGCGCTGCACCACCAGCGGCGTGACGCTGAAATCCGCTGCAATGTCCTCGATGCTGCGGCCTTCGGCCACGAGCGCGGCGAACGCCTCGAACTGGTCGGCGGGGTGCATGGCTTCGCGCTGCACGTTCTCGGTGAGGCTGGCCGTGCGGGCGGTGCCATCGGCCACCAGCAGGCAAGGCACCTCCCATTCCTTGCTAATGCGGTGCTTTTTCGCCAGCAGCTTCAACGCTGCGAGGCGACGGTCACCGGCCACGACCTCGTAATGCTCGCCATCGGCGGCGGCAATCACGATGAGGTTTTGCAGCAGGCCGACACGCTGGATGCTGGCGGCGAGTTCGGGAATGGACATGCGCGGGGTCTTGCGCACGTTGCGGCCAGTGGGACGCGACACCAGCCGCGACAGCGGAACCAGAATCAGGTTCTTGGTCGGATCAGCGGCTTCCAGCGGGATAGCGGCGGCGGTGTTGATGGCGCGGGCTTCGGTTTGGGTAACGGCGTTCATGGTGATAACTCCTATCGGTTCAGGGATGCAGCAGCGAAGAAAGCGACAAGGGCTGCTGCCTGCCCCTGCCGCGTGGGGATTCAGGCTTTCAACTGGCGCATGCCATCGGCCAGCAGCCAGAGGGCGCGATTTAGTCGGATGTTTTGGTCGATGCCCTGCACCGGGCGGGTTTGCTGTCGGCGCCCGTTGGCGCTGCGGCCACGCAGCCCGCCTTGGGTCAGGTTTTCTTGGGTGCGGTTGAACACGCTCCACAGGTCGGGGCGGCGGTCGTCGAAGCGGCGCGGCATCAGGATTTGCGATTCCGTGATGGGCGCGGGCTTGTCGGGGTCGTCGTACTTGAGGGCGAGCGCGGCGCGGGCGAACACTTCGGATTCGCCATCGTCCAAGGTGATGCCGCGCATGGCATCGCGCGATTCCTTCACCCGATCGAAACCGCTCAAGACTTCGTAAGCCCCCTCAATGACCAGACCGGCCACGTCGCCTTTATGGGGCACTCGCACATCGGCCACGGTGTTGCCGCAGACAAGGCCATTGCTGCACACGAACCGGAACATTCCGGCCAGCATCTGATAGCTGCTGGTGCCGTCGTGCGAGTTCAGCAGCACGATTTCGTTGGCCTCCGCGCCGTTGATCTGGCTGGCATGGCGCAAGCGAATCATGTGTTTGGTGTGCTCGCGCTTGCCTTCGTCGCGCACGCGGGTTTGCGTCACCATGAAAGGCTGGAAGCCTTCTTTGCGAAGCTCGGTCAGCACGGCGGCGGTGGGGATATAGGCGTACCGCTGCGAACGGCTCTCGTGCGGGGCATCCGCGAAGATGGACGGGGCCACGCGGTGAATCTGGTCGTCGGACAGCGGGTAATCGCTGCGCAGCGAGGGGGAGCGGAAAGCGAAACGGGATGCGAGTTGCATGGTCTTTCTCCTGACAAAAGAGGTTTGCTGTTCACACCGCACACCGGATTTCTAGATTCGGAGCCCAGCCTTTCGGCTGTTTGGTGCGGTCGGCACGAGGAACCCGGTTGGCCCTGTTGCCACCGTCTTTCCTGAGTTCATCGCCCGCGCCCAAAGGAGCGCGCGGACGGGGGCCGTCAAGGAGCCAAGCGCAGGGTTGGTGCGGCCCGCAGGCGCAGCCGAGGACACGGCCCTGCGCGCCTTGACGGCACACGGTCGCGGGCTACGGTCGCGGGTAAGGTGATGAAGTCAGGGGAGACGGCTGGACAAGGCAACGGCCATCCCTTTGTGCTGACCGCACGCAAGCGAAGCGCGCAGGCCCGAAGCTGGAAGCCGGGCCGTAGGCGTCAGCGATGCGGAAGGCTGGCGAAGCCAGTCCCGCCAGGGATGAGCGACTAGCGAACCTGGAGCAGCGCGATCCGCGAAGCGGAGACGCAAGAGGACTCTTCGTTTACCATTTGTTTCGCAAGCAAATGATGGGAAAGCAAGAACACGGAGATATAGAGATGATTGTCTGCATCAACCGCCTCAAACAGTTCGGAATCTTCAGCGACTTCAATGGAACGAAGATCCAAAAGTTCGGCCGGTACAACCTGGTCTATGGTTGGAATGGAACAGGCAAGTCAACGTTATCGAATCTATTCTCTTGCTTTGAGCTTCGCTCGATGGTTCCCCGCTTCAGCACGGGCCAATTTTCAGTAGTTCTGGAGGATGGCTCAACGATCACGGAATCCACACTCCACTCATCCCAATTGAATATTCATGTTTTCAATCAACGCTTCGTGCATGAGAACATTGATTGGGACAAATCCGTAAAGAGCATCCTTCTTATTGCGAAAGAGAAGATTGATGACTTGCAGAAGCTGGAGAAGCTGAAGAGCGAGCTTCAGTCGAAAAAGAAGGCTCACGACGACAAGCAAAGCGATATCAAGAAGCAGCGTGAGGCATTAGAGAAGTTCCTGACCAATGCTGCCAAGAAAATGAAGCTTGGACTTCAGGCGATTGATACGAGCGACAGTTATTACTTGAATTACGACCGCCGCAAGCTCTTCAACTTCATACAGAATAACGGCGAGACAATTATCAAGGCGGAGTCGGTTCTTCCAGATGAGAGGGTTATCGACCTTACGAATGCCGCCAAGCCAGATCAGCTTCCAAGCATTGCTTTCGCCTCAACGGCCATTGAGCCGGACTACTTTAAGAAAGCGGCGGGCCGCATCAGAGATTTGATTGGGACTACGGCGGTCAATCAAGCAATCCAGCGGCTGACCGATAACCCGGAAATCCGCGAATGGGTTCAAGCAGGCTTGGAAATCCATAAAAACCACGACTCGCAATCCTGCGAGTTCTGCGGCTCTCCGTTCGCCCAGCTTCGTGCCGAGGCGCTTGCTGCCCACTTCAGCAAGGAGTTCACGGAGTTTCAGAGCCGACTTCAGAACGCGGCGACATGGATTGAATCTCAAGGCGCTCCAGCTAATCAGTTTCCCGCATCGACCGAGTTTTATAAAGAACTATCGGCCGAGGCAGAGAAGCTTCAAAAGGACTACGCAACTGCTGCTGAAAAGATCGACCAGCAAATCGACGCCTGGCGGGAAGCCCTGAAGGCCAAGATCACAGACCCTGGGAAGACAGACATTCAGATCTCGGATGTGGTTGAAGACGATGTCACCAATTTCAATGACATCCTGAAATCGATTGTTGCTCTCGTTGGAAAGCACAACAATAAGACTTCAAATTTCAAATCTGAGACCTCAAAAAGCAAGGTGGCACTGGAGCTTCACTTTGCTGCGGCTGAGGTGCAAGAGTTTGACTATGCTGGAAGTGAGAAGAAGTGCAATGACCTTGAGTCAGAAGCAAAGAACGACCATAAGGAAATTGAAAAAATTAGTCTAGAGGTCGGAGCCATAGAAGCGGCGCTCTCGAATGAAACGGTCGGGGCAAAGGAGTTCAATGACATCCTGCATCGCTTCATTGGCCGCTCTGAGCTTTGCCTGAACTTCAATCAGAAGAAGAAAGGCTATGAGATCATCAGAAACGGGGTTGGTGAGCACGATGGGAATTTGAGCGAAGGTGAGAAAACTGCGATTGCATTTGTCTATTTCATCACGAAGCTCAAAGAAAATGGAAATAACATCAAGGATACGATCGTCGTCGTTGACGATCCGGTCTCAAGCTTTGATTCTAATCACTTGTTTCACGCCTACTCGTTTTTGAGAACGCAATGCACTGAAGCCAAGCAACTTTTTGTGCTGACTCACAACTTCACTTACTTTAAGCTAGTGAGAGACTGGTTCACTGGCACCAATAGGAATCGAGTCAAAAAAGGCAACGCCGAGAATTGCTTCTTTTATCGCCTGGATGCGCCACCTGGCTCCCCTCGTCACTCCCTACTTGTGGATGCCGACGACTCACTCAAGAACTACGGTTCCGAGTACCACTATATCTTCAAGAAGCTCTACGAATATAGGGCGCACACAACACTCAATCGAGATGAGGCGTTCTTGACCGCCAACCTCGCCCGAAAGCTTGTTGAATCGTTTTTCACCTTCAAATATCCAAGGCGTCGAAGCGACATTAGTCAATTGATGGAGGCTGGCCTAAAAGATTGCACCATCACGACACCAGAGCTTAAAGAAAAAATCTACCGCTTTATCAATAAGTATTCACATAGCGACGTTATTGAGATAACAGAGGAATCCGCAGAAAACTTGGCAGGCGAAAGCCACAGCGTCATCGGGAACATCTTCCAGTGGCTGGAAGAGGTGGACAAGAAACATTACGACGAGATGATTCAGGTTGCGACGGCCTGAGCATCAGGCCGCGAGGGCCATAGCTATGCCACCAGGCGCAGCAAAAAGGGGCCGAAGCCCCTTGGGCTAGATCAGCCCATGCTCGGCGAACGATGCCGTTTCGTTGCCCGCAACGATGATGTGATCGAGCACGCGCACGTCCACCAGACCCAACGCTTCCTTGAGCCGCTGGGTCAGCGCCCGGTCAGCCGCGCTCGGCTCGGGGTTTCCGCTCGGATGGTTGTGCGAAACGACGACCGCCGCCGCATTGAGCCGCAGCGCCTCCTTGACCACTTCGCGCGGATACACCGACGCACCGTCAATAGTGCCGTGGAACATCTCCCTGTATTCGATCAGACGATGGCGCGTATCCATGAACAGCACTACGAACACCTCATGCTCGAAGCTGGCCAACTTTGTACGCAAGTATTCCTTGACCGCCGCCGGCGAAGTGAACTCTGCTCCGCGCCGCATTTTCCGGTCAATGACCTGGCGCGCAGCTTCCAGAATGTCGTCGGCCGATGCCGGTAGATAGCGCCCGTGCGCGTCGCGCACCAGCAGACAGGAATCGAACGAGGGAAAGGACAGTTGCGACATGATCGTGCTCCGGTTGCTCGGGCGGAATTGCCCGGAACCGGCGGCAGCACGGCGCAGCGCAAGCAGTCAGGGGTCGCAGACGGCCGCCAGGACGCAAGCGCGCATGGCGCGCGCCGCCCTTGACGGCGAGAACGCCGTGATACGGTGAAGGGAACAGCAAGACCGCCCACACCCGCCCACTGCACAGAGTCGATTTTTGGCAAGCGGAGCGCGCAGGCCCGGATCAACGAGCCGGGACGGAGGCGTCAGTGATGGAAGCCCGACAGGGGCGAGACTCGCGCAGCGAAGCTCGATGCGCAGCACGACAGCGCGACGGCGGCACGCCGGGACGCCCGACTGCTTGGGACAGGACTACTCGTTGTCCGTCTTGCGCTGCTCGATTTGCAACTGCGCCCGTTGCGTTGCCTGTTGCAGCCGCTCCACCAGCACGCCCCTCGGCGGCAAGGCGGTCAGATACTCGGCAACGTGGATGCCGGACTTGTCCAGCTCCAGCAATTCGATCTGCTCGCGCTTCTTGCCGGTGCAAAGGATGATCCCGAGCGGCGAGGCTTCCTCCGGCTCCCGTTCGTGCTTGTCTAGCCACCGAAGGTAAAGCTCCATCTGCCCTTTGTAGGCCGCCTTGAAGTCACCTACCTTCAACTCCACCGCAACCAGCCGCCGCAGCTTGCGGTTGTAGAACAGAAGGTCAAGGTGGAAATCCTCGTCGTCGATCGGAATGCGCTTCTGCCGGGCGACGAATGAGAAGCCCGCGCCCAGCTCCAGCAGGAAGGACTCCATTTCACGGATGATCGCCGCTTCCAAGTCGCCTTCCTGCCAAGTGTCCCGCAGGCCCAGGAAGTCGAGGATGTACGGGTCGCGCATGACCAGGGCCGGCGACATGCGCTGCGCATCGCGCAGGGTCGCCAACTCCTGCGCTATGGTTTCTTCCGGCTTTTGGGAAAGCGCCGTGCGCTCGTACAGCATCGAGTCGATACGCTCGCGCAGCGTCCGCACGCTCCAGCGTTGGGTGCTGGCCATCTGTGCGTAGTAGTCCCGCTGGAGCGGGTCTTTCAGCGGCATCAGGGCGATGAAGTGCGTCCAGCTCAATTCTCGTATCAGTGATACGAGAATTCGCTCGTCGGGGAAGGTGGCGGCGAACTGCACCATGCGGCGCAAGTTCTGCTCTGCAAAGCTGCTGCCGTACTCCTCCACCAACTGCGCAG
>NZ_CYTU01000012.1:130435-151077 GCF_001299375.1 Achromobacter sp. 2789STDY5608621
GCCGCGCGCCCGTGATGGCTTGGCGGCGGCTGGCCACCAGCTCGGCCGCCTCGCGCACCGGCTTGTCCTCGGTGTGGACGTAGTGCATGAACATCGCCACGGTCTTGTGGCCCGTCAGCTTCATTCCCACTTTGGTCGGCACACCGGAATTGGCAATGTCGGTGGTCGAGCGATGACGGATGCCGTGCGTGCCTACGTGCGGCACGCTGGCGGCCTTGAGCGTCCGGCACCAGCCGCCATAGTGCTCGCCAAAGGTCAGGTGCTTGGCCGGGTCGTTCGGCGACGGCAGGACGTAAGGGCAGCCTTCCAGACGCGGCGCCGTCGAAAGCAGCCGATAGGCTTCCTCGCTCATGGGCTTGGAAATGCCGCCAACCTTGCTGTCGGGCCACACCACGCGCCGGTTCTCGAAGTCCAGCCAGCTCCATTCGAGCGGGCAGATTTCGGAGCGCCGCGCCGCAAACTCGAATTGCAGCCGGATCGCCAACGGGATGACGTAGTTCTCCAGCCCCTCCGCCTCCAGTTTCTCCAACTGGCGGAAGATCCGCACCATTTCCTCGTCCACGATGAGCCGGGTTTCCTTGCCCGGCGGGTACATCGGGACGTGGCGGCACGGATTCGTGCCGTCCGGGCGGAAGCCCCAGACTTCGGCCAAGTTGAACATCTTGCGCAGCACGCCGAAGGTCTTGTTGGCCTCGGTCGGCTTGTAGGCCAGCTTTTCCATGAGCCCCGCAATGTCGGGCCGCTTCACGTCATGCACCTTCTTGCGGCCCAGCAGCGGGATGATGTTGCGGTCGATGACGCCCTGGTAGCCGTCCTGCGTGCTGACCTTGTTGCGCTTCTTGGAGTAGTCCTCCATGAACTTTTTGCACAACTCGGCCATCGTGGGCGCCTTGCGCGCCTCGGCCTTGGCACCGCCGGGATCACCACCCCGGCGAACCTCGGCCAGCCAGTCCTGCGCTTTGACCCGCGCCTGTTCGACGGTTAGCTCCCCGTAGAGTCCCAGCGAGGGCTTGCGGGGCTGGCCAGAGTTCGTGCGGTACTGGAGCATGAACACCCGGCGTCCCGTCGAGGTAATCTTGCAAAGGAAGCCGGGCACGACGGTATCCCGTAGTTCGATGTCCTTCGCCTGGGGTTGCGCCGACTCTACGGCGGTCTTGGTGAGCTTGATCTTTGCCATGATGACTCCTTGGAACGACCCGGATTCCAGGAGCCAGATAGGAGCGGCGCGAGGGAGAACCGGGTCAAGTTTCAGAAAGCACCGGCATATGATGGAAGCGCGTAAGCTATTGATAAACCTGCTGTATCGGGCTACGTCGCAGTCCAGCGAACTACCGGGCTGGAGTCATCGTGAAACAAAAAACCCGCCATTGGCGGGTTGATGTAGCGATGATCCGACGCGCGCTACCCCACCGAGGTCCCAGCGGGGCGAATAATCAGGGCGGACGGGCGGCGCGGACGGTTCATGGCACGATGATGCTGGACGCCGGTAAACCTGTCAAACTCCTCCGGCAGCATGATCGCCCTGGTCACGCGCCAGGCCGGATCCTCCTCCATCGCCCCGCAAGGAATCCATGTCCCGCTCCGCCGTCACCCTGCGCCAGGCCACCGCCCGCGACGCCGACGCCATTGCCGCCATGCACGCGGCCAGCTGGGCCGTCACCTATCGCGGCCTGCTGCCGGACGGCTTTCTCGACGCCGGCCTGGCCGACAACCGCATGGTCCATTGGCAGGACCAGATGCGCGAGGCCGACACCGATGCGCAGGCCGTGTTCATCGCCGAACAGGACGGCCAGCCGATCGGCTTCGTCTGCGTCAAGCAGGAGCACGGCCATCCCGGCGAGGTGCTGCTGGACAACCTGCACGTGCTGCCGCCCTGGCAAGGCACCGGCGCCGGCAAGCTGATGGTGGCGCAGGCCGAGGCCTGGGCCCGCGCCCGCGGCGCGTCGCGGCTGTATCTGTACGCGCTCGAAGGCAACACCCGCGCCATCGATTTCTACGAGCGCCAGGGCTGGCGCAACACCGGCACCGAAAGCGACCAGATCGGCGGCATCGAAGTGCAGGCGCGGCGCTACGAGCGGCCGTTGTAGGCCGCGCGGCGCCTGGGGCCATGCTGCTGCCAGCCCGCAGCCCGCCCGCGCCACCCTGCCCGCCCGGATCGCCCGGATCGCCTCAAGCAGCCCCCCACCGCACGTGCTCGATCCGGTCGCGCCCGTTGTTCTTGGCCGCGTACAGCTGCTGGTCCACGGTCCTGATGAAGCCGGCGCGGTCCGCGCGCCCATCGGGCACCACCGTGCCCGCGCCGATGCTGACGGTGACCCGCCTGCCATGCGGTGACAGCGCATGCACGATCGCCTTTTTCTGCAGCAAGCGCTGGCAACGTTCGGCAACCTTGCGCGCGATTTCCGCATCCGCCTCGGGCAGCAGCACGACAAACTCTTCGCCGCCATAGCGCGCCACCAGATCGCGCGGCCCGTCCAATGCCAGGCTCAGCGTCTGGGCGATCTCCACCAGGCATTGGTCGCCCTGTGAGTGGCCGTAGAGATCGTTGTACTGCTTGAAAAAATCGACGTCGAGCAACAACACCGACAGCGGCTTGCGCTCGTTGCCCGCGCGCTCCCACTCCCGTTCAAAACCACTGTCGAAGCGACGCCGGTTGGCAATGTTCGTCAAGCCATCCTTGAAGGACAGGTCCTCCAGCTCCTTCTGCAGGTTCAGCAGCTTTTCCTCGGTCTTCTTGCGCTCGGTGATGTCGAACATGAAGCCGATCAGCGCATCGACCTCGCCGCTGGCGTTGCGCACGACGTGCACAACGTCGCGGATCCATACATAACCGTTGTCCTTGGTCAGCGCCCGGTAGTCGGCCTCATGGTCGACGCCGGCCCGGGATTGGGAGACGCAGAAATTCACCACGTACTCGCGGTCTTCCGGGTGCATGCGCATGGCCCAGTCCTCGACGCTCACCCAGCTGTCCACCGTCCAGCCCAACAGCGCCTCGATCTGGGGACCGATATAGGCGAACTTCATCGTGGCCCAATCGATCTTCCAGGGAATCGCCTTGGTCGACTCCAGCAAAGTTCTGTACACCGCGTTGTCATCTAGCAATCTGCCTTCGTCGGCCATACCCGATCCATCCTCGATCCACATGCACCAGCCACTGTAGCCTGAACCCGGCGCGATCCCTCGACAGGCCGAAAAAAAATTCGCCCGGCGAAGCGGGCGAATCTGGGAACAACGCAGGCTTGCCGCCTGCCGGCAAGGCCGCCTACCTGACCGGCGCCTTGGCCGCGCCCACGTCCTTGCGGACCTTGGCCACGTCCGACGCGCTGACCGCCGCGCCTTCGTTGCCCCAGCTGGCGCGCACGAAGGTCACCACGTCGGCGACTTCCTTGTCGGTCAGGCGCCAGTCGAAGCCCGGCATCGCATACGCCGTGGGCGCCGCCGAGGTCCCCGGCATCTGCGCGCCCTTGAGCACGATGTGGATCAGCGAGGCGGGATCGGCCGAGTTCACGGTCGAGCTCAGCGCGAGCTGCGGGAAGGTCTCCGCGTAGCCCTTGCCGGTGCTGCGGTGGCAGGCCGCGCAGTTGTTCAGGAACGTCATGGCGCCGTCGCTCGTATCCTTGCCGGTGCGCAGGGCCTGCGCCACGGTGTCGTTGTAGGCGAGCGGCTTGGTGGCGTTCTTGTTCACCGGCGGCAGGCTCTTCAGGTAGACCGCGATGGCGTTGACGTCGGCGTCGGTCAGATGCTGGGTGCTGTCCTGCACCACCTGCGCCATGCCGCCGAACGCGGCCGAGTGGCCGTTGCGGCCGGATTTCAGGAAGGCGGCAATGTCCTCCTTGCTCCAGCTGCCCAGGCCGTCGGTCATGTCGCCGCGCAGGTTCTTGGCGAGCCAGCCCTCGACCACGCCGCCGGACAGGAAGGCCGAGCCGTCGGCGTCGGTCAACGCCTTTTCCTGCAGGGCGAAGCCGCGCGGCGTGTGGCAGGTGCTGCAATGGCCCAGGCCCTCGACCAGGTACTGGCCGCGCAGCAGCGCCACCTTGTCGGCGTCGCTGGCCGGGGCGGTGACCGGCGCCGTGACGACATCGGGCGCGAACATCCAGCGCCACACGCCCAGCGGCCAGCGCATCGACAACGGCCAGGTGATGTCGGTGTCCTTGTTGGCCTGCTTGACCGGCTCGACGCCGTGCATGAAGTAGGCGTACAGGGCCTTGACGTCATCCGGCGTGACCTTGGCGTAAGCGGTATACGGCATGGCCGGATACAGCGAGTGGCCATCCTTGGCCACGCCATGGCGCACGGCGCGGTCGAAGTCCTCCAGCGTGTAGTTGCCGATGCCCGTGTCCTTGTCGGGCGTGATGTTGGTGGAATAGATGGTGCCCAGCGGCGACTCGATGCCCAGGCCGCCGGCGAACGGCTTGCCGTCCTTGGCGGTGTGGCAGGCGATACAGTCGCCGGCGCGCGACAGGTATTCGCCCTGCTTGATGCGCTGCGCATCCGCGGTGGCGGGCGTGCCGTCGGCGGCCCAGCCGGTGCCGCAAGCCAGGATCGAGAGCGCGGCAACAATGGTTTTCTTCATCATTGTCGGCTCCTTACGCCTGGACCAGCGGGCCGGGGTTCTTCAGGTACTGGTCGCGGATCGCTTGCGCGGCCCAGTACGCCAGTGCGCCCACCAGGCCGGTCGGGTTGTAGCCCATGTTCTGCGGGAACACGCAGGCGCCCATCACGAACACGTTGGACACGTCCCAGCTCTGCAGGTACTTGTTGACCACGCTTTCCTTGGGGTTGGCGCCCATGATGGCGCCGCCGGTGTTGTGCGTGCTCTGGTAGACCCGGGTGTCGTAGCGCGCGCCCTTCTTGCGCACGGCGACGAAGTGCTTCTCGGGCTTCATGGCCTTGGCCACGTCCTCCATGCGCTTGCCCATGTAGCCCAGCATGTCGAATTCGTTGTCGTGCCAATCGAACGTCATGCGCAGCAGGGGCTGGCCGAAGCTGTCCTTGTAGGTCGGGTCCAGCGACAGATAGGCGTCGCGGTACGACATCACCGAACCGGAGATGCCGATGGTCATGTAGCGCTGGTAGGCGTCCTGCACGCCGGCCTTCCAGGCGGTGCCCCAGGACGGGGTGCCGGGCGTGGTGGGCGTCATCTTGATGGGACGGCCGCCGTAGCGCACGTGGCGGATGCTGGCGCCGCCGACGAAGCCGAGCGGGCCGTGGTCGAACTGGTCGCCGTTCAGGTCATCCATGCCGACGCCGCCGGCGCCGGTGCCGACGAACGGGTTGAGCTGGGTGCCCTTGGGCAGCAGCACGTTGACCGCGCCGTTCATCTGGTAGGCGTAGTTCTTGCCGACCACGCCTTCGTTGGTCTTGGGATCGTAGGGCTTGCCGATGCCCGACAGCAGCAGCAGGCGCACGTTGTGCATCTGGTAGGCCGACAGGATCACCAGGTCGGCCGGCTGCTCGATCTCGCGGCCCTGGGCGTCGATGTAGGTCACGCCGACGGCCTTCTTGCCGGTCGAATCGAGGTTGACCTTGATGACGTGCGAATGGGTGCGCAGTTCGAAGTTGGGCTTTTTCAGCAGCACCGGCAGGATGGTGGTCTGCGGCGAGGCCTTCGAATACATGTAGCAGCCGTAGTTCTCGCAGAACCCGCAGAAATTACAGGGGCCCAGGCGCACGCCGTACGGGTTGGTGTATGGGCCGGAGGCATTGGCCGCGGGCGCCGGATACGGATGGAAGCCCACTTCGCGCGCGGCCTTCTCGAACAGCTGGGCGCCGTAGGTGTTGGCCAGCGGCGGCAGCGGGAATTCCTTGCTGCGCTTGCCTTCCAGCGGGTTGCCGCCCTCGACGATCTGGCCGTTGAGGTTGCCGGCCTTGCCGGAGGTGCCGCAGACGTATTCGAACTTGCTGAAGTACGGCTCCAGTTCGTCGTAGGTGACGCCGAAGTCCTGGATGGTCATGCCTTCGGGAATGAAGCTCTTGCCGTAGCGCGTTTCGTAGCGCGTGCGCAATTCCAGCTCCTCGGGCAGCGTGCGGTAGTGCATGCCGTTCCAGTGGAAGCCCGCGCCGCCGACGCCGGTGCCCAGCAGGAAGGAGCCATTCTGGCGATACGGCACGGCCACGTCGTCGACGCCATGCCGTATCGTCACGGTCTCCTTGGACAGGTCCTGGAACAGCTTGCCGCGCACGGAGTACGCCAGCTCGTCCAGCACCTTGGGATATTCCGCGTCCTTGGGGGTGTCCTGCATGGCGCCGCGTTCCAGCGCCAGCACGTGCAGGCCGGCCTCGGTCAGTTCCTGGCCCAGGATCGCGCCGGTCCAGCCAAACCCGACCAGCACCGCGTCCACTTTGTCTTTCTTGATCGCCATGGCTTACCCCTTATCCCCGGAGATCGACACGGGCCCGTAGGGGTACTTGGCGTTGGGCTGGTCGACCCAGTCCATGTAGTCGCCGCGCGCGCCCGGAAAGCCCACCATCTTCCACCCCACCATGTTCTTGTTGCCGCCGTACATCGGATCGGCGAAGAAGCCCTCCTTGGTGTTGCCCAGGAGGAAGCTGAAGAACGTTTTGGCGGGCACGGTCTCGAACTCGATCTTGCCGGCCTGCAGGTCCTTCAGGATCTGTTCCTGCAGCGGCTTGTCCAGTTCGGCATAGAGCTTGCCGTGGGTCTTCTTGCACCACGCGTCACAGGCCTCGATGCCGTGGCGGTAGACCTCGCGCGGGTTCTGGTTGAGCTGGTAGCCCAGTTCGGGCGCCACGTCGGGATGGAACGGCCCCTGCATGTACCAGAGCTTGCCGTGGCCATAAGGCGTTTCCATCTGGCGATCGATGAACTCCGGCACGCCGGCCTCGATGGCGCCGGGACCGTACTGGTCCGCGGGGATCAGGTGATCGACCGCGGCCACGATGAAGTTCCATTCGGGCTTGGTGAAGTAAGTGGGCTCGTAGGCCTTGGCCGCGCGGGCCGCGCCGCCATCGGCGGCGTTGCTACAGCCGGCGACCACGCCGGCCGCCAGCGTCGAGGCCGGCACGATGGCCAACGCCTGCAGAAACCGCCTGCGCGGCTTTGTGTCTTCTGTCATGGACATCTCCGTGAAAATTCCAAGTCGTCCTAGCGCGCAGCCGAACATGAACTCTGGAAACACGAACTGCCGGGCGGCGCCCTGGTGACAACACGCTCTTCTTCGTTACTGAAAAGCAGGCCGATCCTTGAAAAGGGACGCAAGGAAAGGTGGCCCTCATTATGCGCTTTTCAGACCAACTGATCTGCTCTCCCGACCGTATCAGATCGATTTTCTTGACTTGGGATTTACTTTTGCATTAAGGACACTGTCAGAAGAATGCAAAACAGCCCCTGCTCTGTATAGTGCGCGAGTGCGCGCGCGGCCCGCGCTGGCCCGCCTGCCGCCGGATAACAAACGTTACTCACGGAAACCATTCGATGACGGAAAAGAACAATACCTGGCGCAGCACGACCACCACCCGCAGTTGGACGATATCCAGCGGCCTGTCGAGCGAACACCGCGACGCCATCGAGGCGCTGCGCGGCGCGGGCCTCGGCGACGGGGCCCGCGTCAGTGAGCAATGGCGTTACGCCGGCGACGATGGCGACGGGCCGTTCAATGTCGAGATCAAGGATGGCGCGGTCACGGTGAATGGCCGCCGCTACGACAGCCTGGACGAGGTGCCGCGCGAGGAACGCGAACGCATCGAAGCGCTGCGCAACGGCCTGGCCCACGACGGCTTGTGGGACACGCTGCGCGAGGCCGGCCTGGATATTGGCGGCCTGATGGGCGCGGACGCGCCGACCAGCCAGGCCAAGCCCGAATTCATCATGGAAACGGATATCCCCGACGTGCGCGACGCGGCGCCCGCCGGCGCCTCGGCGGCGGCATCCGGCGTCGACGCATCCGCGCCGGGCGCGGTGCCGCGCGGCGGCAGCGGCCTGCGCCGCATCGTGCTGGTGGCCGTGGTGGTGGGACTGGCGTGGTGGGTGCTGCGCGCGACCGGCGCGGCCTGAAGCGCGGTCCCTTCCCCGCAGGATCGGCCATCAGGGACTGTCCACCCGCGCCATGGGCATGCCGCGCCCCGCGGGCCGGCCGGCTTCAGGTCGTGGTCTGCACGTGCAGGCGGCTGGACTTGCAGCGGTGCAGCGCGCGGTAATGCTCCAGCGGCCGGCCGTTGGCGCCGTAAGCGATCGACTCGATGCGCAACAGCGGTTCGGGCTCGGTCATGCCCAGCAAGGCGCAGGTCTCCGCATCCGGCAGCACCGCGTCGATCCAGCGTTCGGCGCGCACGATGCGCAGGCCGTACTGGCGCCGCAGCACATCGTAAAGCGAGCGGTTGTCCAGGCGGGTGCGATTCAGCCCCGGCGCCAGGTCGGCGGGCACCGCGGTTTCCACCAGCAGCTGCAACTCGCCATCGACGCTGCGCAGGCGCTTGAGCGCGACGACCTGCGCGTCCTCGGCCAGGCCGAGCGACGTCATCTCGCGTTCGCTTGGCGCGCGCAGTTCCTGCAGCAACACCTGGGTGCGCACGGTGCGGCCCTTGCGCTCCATCTCATCGGAAAAGCCCAGCACGGTCGAAACGAAGTCCTCGTCGCGCTCGCGCGCCGAGACGAACGCGCCCTGCCCGCGGATCTTGTAGATCAGGCCGTTGCGCACCAGGTCGGCCAGCGCCTCGCGCACCACAATGCGCGAGATGCCGTACTGCTCGCCGAACTCGGCCTCGGTCGGCAGCTTGGCGCCCACGGCCAGCTCGCCCTGCAGGATCTTGCCGCGCACCACGTCGCGGAACTGGGTCCATAGCGGGGCGCCGGCGCTGCGGTCCAGCACGGTGTCTTCGGTCGGAGTAAGGCTGCTCATAACGTGATGGGACTTGGAATCGAAGCGGAAAATTGAACACGGTGCCGGTCCCGCAGCGTATCGATGCAGGCCTGCAATTCTTGCTCGCGCCGCGCCGCGCTCCAGCCCAGCTCGGCCGCGGCGATGGCGGCCAGCTCGGCCGCCAGCGCGGCGGTGACGCGGCCGCGGATGGCCAGCAGCGTGCGGCGGATCACCAGATCGGCCAGGTGCTGCACGGCCGTCTCGCGGCACAGGAAACGGACCTCGGCCGCCGAATGGTCCGGCGCGTGCCGCAGCGGCGCGTCGCCTTCGGCGGCGAAACGCGCCGCCAGCGCCTGCGCGCGGGAACCATAGCGGTTGACCAGTTCGGCCACGCGCGCGCGGCCCAATCCGCTGGCCTGCGCGATGCCGTCGACGAAGCGTTCCCGGGCCGGCGCGTCGGCGGGCATATCCGCGCCGCCGCCGATGGCCAGGCTTTCGGTGGACCGCGCGCGCGGGCGGCCCAGTTGCCGCAGCACCGCGTCGGCCGCTGCCTGCGCCAGCGAACGGAAGGTGGTCCACTTGCCGCCCACCAGGCACACCAGCGGCACCTCGCGCGCGCCATTGGGCGGGTCGATCGCCACCGCGTGGTCGCGCGAGATCTGGCCGGGCTTGTCGGCCCCGGACTGCGCCAGGGGCCGCACGCCGACGTAAGTGTAGACCACGTCGCCGGGACCGAAATCCAGGCGCGGAAAGACCTCGCGCAACACGTCCAGCAGATAGTCGACCTCGGCCGGTTCGGTGGCGGCCTGGTCGGGATCGTCGACCGGAATGTCGGTGGAGCCGACCAGCACCCGGTCCAGGAACGGATAGACGATGCAGACGCGGCCGTCCGAAGCCTCGAAATACGCCATGCGGCCGCGCAGGGCGTCGCGCAGCGCGGGATGGTCCAGGATCAGGTGCGACCCCTTGGTGCCCATGACGCGCGAGCCGGCCCCTTGCAGCGCGCTGGCCGAGCGGTCGAGCCAGGCGCCGGTGGCGTTGACCACGGTGTCGGCCGTGACCCGCACCGATTCGCCGGTGAGTTCGTCGCGCAGCGTCACGCTGCGCCCCTGGCAGGCGGTGACGCTGCAATAGTTGGCGGCGGCCGAGGCCGGCTGGTCGCGATGGCCGTCGTGGATCAGCTCCAGCACCAGCCATTCGGGATGGCGGATCCAGGCGTCGTAGTAGGTCGCGGTCCAGCGCACCGCGGCGCCGAACAGCGCGCCGTCGGCAGCCGGCACGCGCGCGATGCGGTGCTCGGGCATGACGCGCTGGCGCCGGCCCAGCCGGTCGTACAGCCGCAGGCCCAATCCCACCACGCACAGGCCGCGCGCGCCGGGCGAGGCGCTGAAGCCCGCGAAGCGCAGCACGCTGCCCACCAGGCCGCCGAAGCGGCTCGACAGCGGCACCACGGTTTCCAGCGGCCGCACCAGGTGCGCGGCGTTGCGCAGCAACAGGTTGCGTTCGCGCGTGGCCTCGGCCACCAGCGAGAACGCGCCGCTCTCCAGATAGCGCAGGCCGCCATGGATCATGCGCGACGGCGCGCTGCTGGCGCCGGCGGCGATGTCGGCCTTGTCGACGATCAGGCAATCCACGCCTTGCAGCGACAGGTCGCGGAACACGCCGGCGCCGTTGACGCCGGCGCCGACGATCACGGTCGAGAAATGGCGGCCCGCCAGCGCCGCCGGGCGCGCGTAGACCGAGGCGCCGGGGGTCATCGCGCCGCTCCCGAGAGTTGGCCGAAGGCCGGCGCCAGGCTCTCCACCACGCGGTGGAACTGTCCGTAGAAATCGGTATGGGCCGCCTGCTCATGCGGATCCGGCGCCACCTGCTCGCACGGCGCCGGCAGGCAATCGGCGGCGTCCAGCCCTTGCGACAGGGCCGCATAGCCGGCCGCGCCGCGGGCGCCCGTCTCGTCGTCGCCGCAGCGTTCGACCGCGTGGCCGAGAAAGCCCGCCAGCAAGCGCGCCATGCGCTGGTCGCGCGCGCCGCCGCCCAGCGCCGCCACCCGGCCCGGCGCGCCCAGGCCCAGGGCCGCCAGCCGCTTCAGGTGCCAGGCATGCCAGGCCGCCACGCCATCGACCACGGCGCGCGCCATGTGGGCGCGGGTGTGCTGCGCCTGCAGCCCGACGAAGCCGGCGCTGGCGCCCGCGGGCCAGTTGCCGCCATTGATGAACGGCAGGAAGCGCAGGCCCTCGGCGCCCAGCGGCACGGACATGGCGCACTCGACCACGGCGGCGGCGTCGGCGAACTGCAGCGCGCGCGCCGCCCAGGCGACGTTGGCCATGGAAGACGGGCTGTTCTCCAGGTACAGCCGCCGCGCCGGGTCGCCAAAGCTGACGATGGCGCCGACCTCGGGCTTGGGTTCACGCGTGGGCGCCACCACGGCGTTGACGCACCAGGTGCCCAGCACCGCCACCGCGTGGCCCTGGCGTTCCGCGCCCACGGCCCGCAGCGAGGCCAACAGGTCGATCGCGCCCATCGCCACGGGGATGCCCGGCGGCAGGCCGAAGGCCGCCGCGGCGGCCGCCGACACCCGCCCGACCACGCTGCCGGCCGCCACGATCGGCGCCGGCGCGCGCGCGCCCAGGTCGGCCAGGCCGGCGGCCTCGAACGCCAGTGACGACCAGCCGCCATCGCGCAGCGCCAGCAGGCCCGCCGTGCTGGCGTCGCTGGCGTCGGTGGCGATCTCGCCGGTCAGGAGGAAGGTCAGGTAGTCCTTGGCGAACAGCAGATGGCGGGCGCGGTCGCGCAGCCCGGGATCGGCGCCCAGCAACTCGGCCGCGATCAGCGAGGACTGGCCCGACCATGGCCGGCAACCGACCTCGTCATACAGCGCATCGCCCGCGCGTTCGCCCAGCGCGCGGGCCCGGGCCGCGGCGCGCTGGTCGGTCGAGGCCACGGCGCGCGCGCCCAGCAACTGGCCGCGCGGGTCCAGCAGATACAGCCCCGCGCCATGGCCGGTGCAGCTCAGGGCGCGGATGTCGCGCACCCGCGCGCCGAGCTGATCGGCCACGCCCTGCAGCGCCCGGGCCAGCGCCGCCACGATGGCGTCGGCGGCCAGCTCGCAGCCGCCCTGCGGCAATTGCCGGTAAGGCAGCGCGCCGCCCGCGGCCGCCAGCGTGGCCCCGCTCCCGGCCGCGAAGGCAACCGCCTTCAGGCCCGTGGAGCCCATGTCGATCCCGAGGTAGATGTCTGTTCTCATGTCATAACATTGTCTACGGAATTTTTTTGGAGAATAGCAGTGTTTCCCCTAGTAATCTAAAAATTTCGACTGCCATATAGTGCAGCGATCAGGGCAACGATGTCATAACAACTAATCAGCCCCAAGACGCATCATCAGCAGGTTCCCGGGCCGCAAGCCCACTGGATCAATGCAAGGACGAGGAGCGGAGAACATGAGACGAGATTTCCTGAAGACCGTGGCGGCGGCGGGCGCGGGCCTGGCCAGCGCCAATGCCTTTGCGCAGTCCGCGCCGCAGGCCCCCGGGCTGCGCGGCAACGCCAATGACGTCTACGTGATGAACGTGATGGTGTCGGGCGTGGAGTACTGGTTTCCGGTGTACGAAATGATGAAGCAGCTGGGCCAGTCGCTCGGCGTGCGCACGCGCTATTCCGGCACCCCGGAATACGACGTCAACAAGCAGCTGGCCTCGTTCGAGCAGGAACTGGCGCGCAAGCCGGCCGGCATCCTGCTGCATCCGATGAACCCCGATCCGTTCATCGAGCCCATCAACCGCGCCGCCGCCATGGGCATCCCGGTGGTGACCTTCGCCGCCGACTCGCCCAATTCCAAGCGAGTCTCGTTCGTGACCTCGGACAACGAGCGCGAAGGCGCGCAGGCGGCCGACGCGATCGCCGCCGCGCTGGGCGGCAAAGGCGAATACGCGGTGCTGGAGAACCCCGGCCAGGACAACCACGACCGCCGCATCGCCGCCTTCATCAACCGCATGAAGACCCAGCACCCCGGCATGAAACTGGTGGGCCGCGCGGCCAGCAACCAGGATCCCAACAAGGCCTACCAGGCCACGCTGAGCCTGGCGCAGGGCAACCCCGGCCTGGGCGCGCTGTTCATGCCCGAGGCCAACTCGGCGCTGGGCGCGGCCCAGGCCAGCATCGAGACCAAGAAGAACATCAAGGTGCTGTGCTGCGACGTCAACGCCAAGATCCTGGACATGATCAAGTCCGGCGAGGTCTACGGCTCGGTCAACCCGAACCAGGGCGTGCAGGGCTACATGGGCATGATGCTGCTGTTCCTGGCGCGCAACCAGCAGCTGATCGACCCGATGAACGACGCCAGGCGCAACGGCACCAACCCGATGGCGGTGCCGTTCCTGGACAACGGCCTGTCGATCGTCAGCAAGGCCAACGCCGACGACTTTTATTGGGACAAGTACCTGGCGCGGCGCGGCACCAAGGGCATCAACGAATGACGGCGGCCGCGCCCCTGCTGGAGCTGCAGGGCATCAGCAAGCACTTCGGCGCCTCGCAGGCGCTGGCCGGCGTGCGCTTCTCGCTGCAACGGGGCGAGATCCACGCCCTGTGCGGCGAGAACGGCGCCGGCAAGTCGACGCTGATGAAGATCATCGACGGCATCCACCAGCCCGACGACGGCGCCATCCTGCTCGAAGGCCGGCGCGTGGTGATCGACGGCCCGGCCCACGCCATGCGGCTGGGCATCGGCCTGGTGCACCAGGAAATCGCGCTGTGCGGCGACGCCACGGTGGCCGAGAACCTGTTCATGCCCCACATCAACACCCAGCGCGGGGCCTGGATGGACTACGCCGGCCTGAACCGGCGCGCCCGCGAAGTGCTGCGGCGGCTGGGCCAGGACATCGACCCGGGCCTGCGGGTCGACCAGCTGGGCATCTCCAGCCAGCAACTGGTCGAGATCGCGCGCGCCCTGACGCTGGACTGCAAGGTGCTGATCCTGGACGAACCGACGGCGGCGCTGACCGAAGTCGAGTCGGCCGCGCTGTTCCGCGTGCTGCACGGGCTGAAGGCGCAAGGCATCGGCATCATCTACATCAGCCACCGCATGGCCGAGATCTTCGCGCACTGCGACCGCGTCACCGTGCTGCGCGATGGCCGCGACGTGCACTGCGGCGCCCTGTCCGAGCTGACGCCCGACGCGCTGGTGCGCCGCATGGTCGGGCGCGACCTGGGCAACTACTACCCGCCGCGCGCCGCCGACGGCGGCCAGCCGCCCGAAACCGTGCTGGAAGTCACGGACCTGGACGACGGCGCGCGCGTGCACGGCATTTCGTTCACGTTGCGGCGTGGCGAGATCCTCGGCATCTCGGGGCTGATGGGCGCCGGCCGCAGCGAGCTGGCCGAAACCGTCTGCGGCCTGCGGCGCGCGCGCCGCGGCTCGGTCAGCCTGCGCGGCCAGCCCCTGCGGCTGCGGCGCTATGCCGACGCCCTGCGCCATGGCATCGCCTACCTGAGCGAGGACCGCAAGGCCGCCGGCCTGTTCCTGGACATGCCGATCGAGCGCAACGTGTCGTCGATGGCGCTGGCCCGCATCAGCGGCCGCTTCGGCCTGTTGCGGCGCGCCGCCGAGCGGCGGCTGGCCGCCGAGCTGGGCGCGCGCCTCAAGCTCAAGGCCGCGAGCGTCGAGCAGGACGCCAGCTGCCTGTCGGGCGGCAACCAGCAGAAGGTCGCCATCGCCAAGCTGCTGGCGACCCGCCCCGCCGTGCTGCTGATGGACGAACCGACGCGCGGCGTGGACGTGGGCGCCAAATCCGAGATCCACCACCTGCTGCGCGAACTGGCCGACCAGGGCGTGGGCGTGGTGGTGATCTCTTCCGAACTGCCCGAGATCATCGGCCTGTGCGACCGCGCGCTGGTGATCCGCAACGGCGCCCTGGCCGGCGAACTGGCCGCGGCCGACATGACTGAAGAAAAGCTGCTGAGGCTGGCCTCCGGCCTGGGCGCACAGGAGACGCCATGATGACCCTTCCCCCCTCCCCGCCTTCGGCCGGCGCGATGCTGGCGCCCGGCGCGACCGCGGCCGACGCGCCGCCGCGCCTGCGCCACCGGCTGGCCAGCCTGCGCGAAGCCGGCCTGCTGCTGATCATCGCCGCGCTGTGCGTGATCATGAGTTTCGCCTCGCCCCACTTCCTGACCTGGGAGAACGTGCGCGCGATGCTGCTGTCGTTCTCCATCGAGGGCATCGTGGTCGTGGGCATGACCTTCCTGGTGATCGTCGGCGGCATCGACCTGTCGGTGGGCTCGGTGGTGTGCCTGGCCATGGTGGTGACCGGCAAGCTGTTCCTGATGGGGCTGGACCCGTGGACCGCGGGTCTCGCGGCGATCGCGGCCAGCGCCGCCATCGGCGCCCTGATCGGCGGCTGCGTCACGCGCATCGGGCTGAGCCACTTCATCGCCTCGCTGGCCTTCATGGTGATCGTGCGCGGGCTGTGCCTGGCCATCACCCAGGGCACGCCGCAATCGCTGTTCTCGCTGCCGCCGTCGTTCAAGTTCATCGGCCAGGGCAACGTCGCCGGCATCCCCGCCGTGATCCTGATCTTCGGCGCCATCGTCATCGCCAGCGACTTCGCGCTGCGCCGCTCGGCGCTGCTGCGCAAGGTGTTCTACACCGGCAGCAACGAAAAGGCCGCGCTCTACGCCGGCATCCGCACCGGCCGCGTCAAGTTCTGGGTCACCGTGCTGTGCTCGGCGCTGGCCGGGCTGGCCGGCGTGGTCTACACCGCGCGCTTCGGCGCCGCCACCCCGACCTTCGGCGTCGGCATGGAGCTGAACGTGATCGCCGCGGTGGTGATCGGCGGGGCCAGCCTCAAGGGCGGCTCGGGCACCGTGCTGGGCGCGGTGCTGGGGCTGGCGCTGCTGTCGGTGGTGACCAGCTCGCTGATCCTGCTGGACGTGTCGCCGTACTGGCAGGACGTGGTCAAGGGCCTGATCCTGCTGGGCGCGGTGACCGTCGACCATCTCATGAACGTCAAGAAGGGACATCGATGAACACCATCACGCTGGGAACGTCCGGCATCCGCTGCCAGTCCGTCGGCCTGGGCACCTGGGCCATGGGCGGCTGGATGTGGGGCGGCAACGACGACGCGGCCGCCATCGACGCCATCCGCGCCTCGCTCGACGCGGGCGTGCAACTGATCGACACCGCGCCGGCCTATGGCCTGGGACATGCCGAGACGCTGGTCGGCCGCGCCCTGGAAGGCCGGCGCGGGCAGGCCATCGTCGCCACCAAATGCGGGCTGGTGTGGCACACCCGCCAGGGCCGCCATTTCTTCGACGAGGCCGGCCAGGCGGTGCACCGCCACCTGGGCCGCGACTCCATCTTCCACGAGGTCGAACAGAGCCTGGCGCGCCTGCGCACCGACTACATCGACCTGTACATCACCCACTGGCAGGACGAGACCACGCCTGTGGCCGAGACCATGGCCGCGCTGCTCGACCTGAAGCGCCAGGGCAGGATCCGCGCCATCGGCGTCAGCAACGTCGACGCCGCCACGCTGGCCGAGTACCTGCGCCACGGCCCGGTCGACGCCATCCAGGAGCGCTACAGCCTGATCGACCGCGAGATCGAATCGACCCTGATGCCGCTGTGCCGCGATCACGGCGTCGGCATCCTCGGCTATTCGTCGCTGGCGCTGGGCCTGCTGGCCGGCCCGATCGACCCGGCGCGGCAATTCACCGGCGACGACCAGCGCGCCGGCAACCCGCGCTTCGGCGCCGCCAACCGCGCCCGGCTGGCGGCGTTCTTCGACGAACTGGAGCCGCTGCGCCGGCAACTGGACTGCCCGTTTTCGCAACTGATGATCGCCTGGACCACGCGGCCCGGCGGCGTCAGCGTGGCGCTGTGCGGCGCCCGCGACGCGCGCCAGGCCACCCAGAACGCCCGCGCGGCCCTGCTGCGCCTCTCCCCCTCCCACATCGCCGCCATCGACGCGGCCGCCCGGCGCCACCTGCAAGCGCTGGACTGAACCAGGAACCCGCATGCCCCACCTCAAGCAAGCCCGCCTGAACCGCCTTTTCACCGCCGGCCGTTGCCTGGACATCGCCGTCGACCATGGCGTCTGCAACGAACCCAGCTTCCTCGACGGCCTGGAGGACATGCCCGCCGTCATGGCGCAACTGCTGGCCGCCGGCCCCGACGCCATCCAGCTCAACTACGGCCAGGCCGACCTGCTGCAGCACCATCCCGCCCGCGCCAAGCCCGCGCTGGTGATGCGGCTGGACATGGGCAACCCCTACAACGCCATGATCCACCGCGTCATGTGGGCGGTGCTGCAGAACGAGCACGACCCGGTGCTGCCCGCGGTGCAAATGGACGCGGCCTGCGTGGTCGTCAACCTGTTCATGCTGCCCGGCGAGCCCGACCTGTTCCGCCAGTGCGTCGCCAACATCGCCCGCGTGCGCGCCGACTGCGAGCGCTACGGCATGCCGCTGATGATCGAACCGCTGGTGATGGCGCCGCATTCCGAACGCGGCGGCTACATGGTGGACGGCGACGCCGACAAGATCGTGACGCTGGTGCGGCTGGCGCGCGAGATGGGCGCCGACATCGTCAAGGCCGATCCCACCACCCATGCCGGCGAGTTCCACCGAGTGGTGCAGGCCGCGCGCTGCCCGGTGCTGGTGCGCGGCGGCGGCCGCGAGGACCTGCGCCAGGTGTTCGGCCGCTCGCGCGAACTGCTGGACCAGGGCGCCGTGGGGCTGGTGTACGGCCGCAATGTGTATCAGCACGCCGATCCTTCGGCGGTGGTGCGGGCGCTGATGGCCATGATCCACGACAACGCCGACGCCGCCCGCGCCTGGGACATCTACCAGGCCGGCGGCGGACGCCGCTGAGTCCGCGCCGGATGGCGGCGGGCTCCACCGCCAGACCTCCGCCTTTTCGGCAATAGTCCTGTCATCGACCACGCGCTACGCTCTTCGCACCTTGACGGAGGTGCCCATGAAGCTGCCGGTCGAACTGCTCGCCCAAGCCACCGCCGCGTACCCCAGGCGCGCCGACGACATGGCCGCGCTGCGCCAGCGCAACGCCGCCGAGTCCGCCCTCCAGCTCGACGGCCCCGCGCATTTCGCCCGGCGCCGCGCCATGATCTCGGCCAACGCCCGCGAAAGCGCCGACCTGGCGTTCGAGCGCTACATCGGCGCCAACGACCTGCTGCCCAGCAACTACCTGCTGTCGGGCCATCTGCACGCGCGCGCGGTCGGCCGCATCCGCTACCTGGACCGGACGACGCGCCGCGCCGCCTACGCCACCGGCTTCATGGTGACGCCGGAACTGATGATCACCAACCATCACGTCTTCCCGGTGGCCACGGCCGCCGAGTTCGCCGCCTTCGCCGACGGCGCGGTGATCGAATTCGGCTACGAATACGACGTGCTCGGCCGGCTCCAGGAACCGGTGGCCCACGCCCTCGACCCCGAGACCTTCCTGCACACCCACGCCGCGCTCGACCTGGCGCTGGTGGCGGTGCGCCCGCTCGACGTCGGCGGCCGCCGCCCGCTGACGGACCAGGGCTACCTGGTGCTGGACGGCGCGCTGGGCAAGGCCGGCGCGGGCGACTACGCCACCATCGTGCAGCACCCCGACGGCCGCGAGAAGCAGGTGGCGCTGCGCAACAACGAGATCGTCGACAACAGCCTGGCCGACGTCCTGATCTACCAGAGCGACACCGCGCCCGGCAGCAGCGGCGCCGCGGTCTTCAACAACGAATGGCAGGTCATCGCCCTGCACAGCGCCGGCGTGGCCAGGCAGGACGCCTCGGGCAACTACCTGGACCGGGACGGCCAGATCATCCCGGTCGAGAACGGCCGCGTCGACGAATCGCGGCTGGTGTGGCTCAGCAACCGCGGCATCCGCGTCAGCGCCATCGTCGCCTACCTGCTGTCGCCCGCCAGCGGGGTGGACCCGCACCCGCTGATCCAGACCCTGCGCAGCCCCGCCTACACCAACGCCCGCCCCTTCACCGCCGCCGCGCTGCCGCCGATGCGCGAATTGGGGCTGGCTCCGCCGCCCGCCGCGGCTCCGGCCACGCCAGCGGCCCCGGCGCCGATCGAGATCCGCATCCGCATCAGCGCCGACCAGCCCGTCGCCGTCCAGGCGCTGACGGACGGCGCCGCCCCGCAGGCCCTGGCCTACGAAAAGAAGGCCGAGGACGAGCAGGACTACTCGGCCTGCCTGGGCTACGACGACCAGTTCATGGGCATCCGCCTGCCGCTGCCCGCGCCCAACGCGGCCCTGCGCAAGAAGCTCGCGCGGCGCGGCGACGCGCCCGCCGACTTCGTGCTGAAGTACCACCACTTCAGCACCCTGCAGCACGCCGTGCGGCGCGTGCCCGTGCTCAGCGCCATCAACGTCTACGGCAAGCAGCGCTACGCCGAGCTGGACGACAGCACCCGCAAGGACCGCTGGCTGCGCGACAACCGCATCGACTACGACGCCCAGCTGGACGACGCCTGGTATGCCAAGAGCGGCTTCGATCGCGGCCACCTGTCGCGCCGCGAGGACGCCGAATGGGGCCCGACCCTGGCCGCCGCCAAGACCGCCGCCGACATGACCTGTTCCTACGCCAACGCGGTGCCGCAGGTGCCGGCGTTCAACCGCGCCATCATGGGCTACCACGGCCAATGGGGCCGGCTCGAACAGATGCTGCTGGAACAGGGAGTGGAAGGCGAGTCCGGCAAGAGCGCCCGCATCTGCGTCTACAGCGGCCCGATCTTCCTGAACGACGATCCGGTCTACGCCTCGGTGCAGGTCGCGCTCAGTTGCTTCAAGGTGGTGGCCTGGTTCGACGCTCGCGGCGCGTTGCGCGCCACCGGCTTCCGGCTGTCGCAGGAGAAGCTGGTCGACGGCATCGACTTCGAGGTGCTGCATTTCGACAAGCTGTTCAAGATGCAGCAGAAACCGCTGGCGTGGATCGAGGGCGCCACCGGCCTGGCGTTTCCGCAGGCGCTGCGCGACGCCGACACCCATGACGCGGCGTCCGAAGCCGTCGACGACGACGCCATCGAGCGGCTGCTGAGCCTGCCCGAGCCGATGCGCGACTAGCGCATCGCGACGTTGCGCCCGGGTCAGGGCCGCTCAGCCACGGCCGCGCCAGGCGATGGCCAGCGCGGCCGCGCCGAGCGCCGCCGCCACCCCGAACGTCAGCGCCATGCCGCGCGCCACCGCCGCCGCCGAGGCGCCCGCCAGTTCGGCCGCGCCCGCCCCCAGCGCGAACACCGCGCCCATGACCGACGCCCCGGTCACCAGCCCCAGATTGCGCGACAGGTTCAGCATGCCCGACACCAGGCCGCGCTGCCGCGCGTCGATCGCCGCCATCACGCCCGTGTTGTTGGCGGCCTGGAACGTCGCATAGCCCGCGGTCAGCAACACGATCGGACCGATGTAACCCGCCACGCCCAGCGTCGCCGGCGCGGCCGCCAGCAGGGCCGTGCCGACGGCGAGCGCGGCCAGCGCCGCGCGCGTGATGCGCCCGGCGCCGTAGCGGTCCACCAGGCGCCCCGCCGGCACGCCGCACAGCGCGCTGACCAGCGGCCCGGCCGACATCGCCAGCCCGGCCCGCGCCGGACTCAAGCCCAGCGCCTGGGTCAGGTAGAACGGGCCGACGACCAAGGTCGCCATCATCACCGTGGACACCAGCGCGTTCATCGCCAGTCCTGCGCCCAGGCGCGGTTGGCGCAGCAGCGCGGGATCCAGCAGCGGCGACGCCGTGCGCGTCTCGACCCGCAGGAACAGCCAGCCCGCCGCGAGCGCGGCCAGCAGCAGGCCGGCGTTGAGTCCGCTGAAATGGCCGC
>NZ_CYTU01000012.1:151371-162796 GCF_001299375.1 Achromobacter sp. 2789STDY5608621
TGGCGCTGCCCGTCCGTTCCTTGGGCAGCAGGTCGCCGACGAACGCCATCGTCAACGCCATCATCACCGCGGCGCCCGCGCCCTGCAGCGCGCGCGCCGCCAACAGCAGCCCGAGCGAGGACGCCAGCCCGCACAGCGCCGAGGCCGCCGTGAACACGGCGATCCCGGCCAGCAACAGGCGCCGCCGGCCGATCAGGTCGCCCAGGCGGCCGGCGCCGACCACGCACAGCGTGATCGCCAGCAGGTAGGCCAGCACGATCCACTGCACCTGGGAAAACGGCGCGTCGAACACGCGCGCCAGCGTCGGCAGGCCGACGTTGGCGCTGCTGGTGCCCAGCGACGCCAGCAACAGGGACAGGGCCAGACTGGCGAGCGGCCAGGCGACGGCGCGGGCGGCCGGGGCGGAGGAATGCGGAAGCGATTGCGACATGAAGGTCCGTAGCGGTTGGAAATGGCCATCCGGCACGCGCCGGAACAGCCCAACCGCCAGCGTAGGACTGCCGCGCCCATGGCGGAAGGCGCAGCATTTGCACTTTATTCGTGCGTTTGACGCCATCTCACGGCGGCGCCGTGCTACCGTCGCGCCATGTCCCGCCCCGATCTGAACCTGCTGCTCACGCTCGACGTGCTGCTCACCGAAGGCAACGTCGCGCGCGCCGCGCGCCGCCTGCGCCTGAGCCCCTCGGCGATGAGCCGGGCGCTGGCGCGGCTGCGCGAGACCACCGGCGATCCGCTGCTGGTGCGGGCCGGCCGCGGCCTGGTGCCGACTCCGCGCGCCCAGGAACTGCGCGACCCGGTCAGCCGCCTGGTGCAGGAGGCGCAGGCCGTGCTGCGCCCCGCGGAACTGCTCGATCCGTCGCGGCTGTCGCGCGGCTTCACGCTGCGCGTCAGCGACGGCTTCGTCGAGTATTTCGGTCCGGCGCTGATCGCCCTGGCCCAACGCGAGGCGCCCGGCGTGCGGCTGCGCTTCGTGCCCAAGCCCGACAAGGACAGCACGCCGCTGCGCGACGGCAGCGCCGACCTGGAAACCGGCGTGATCGGCGCCGCCAGCAGCCCCGAGATCCGCACCCGGGCGCTGTTTCGCGATCGCTTCATCGGCGTGGTGCGGGCCGGCCATCCGCTGGCCAAGGGCAAGGTCACGGCGGCGCGCTACGCCGCCGGCCAGCATGTGCTGGTCTCGCGCCGCGGCCTGGACAAGGGCCCGATCGACGAGGCGCTGCACGCGCTCGGCCTGGCGCGCGAGATCACGGTCATCGTCGCCGGCTTTTCCGACGCGCTGGCCCTGGCGCGCGCCTCCGATCTGATCGCCAGCGTGCCCGAGCGCCACACCACCAACCTGCGCGCCGGCATGCACAGCTTCGCGCTGCCCGTGGAAGCGCCCGGCCTGACGGTCTCGATGCTCTGGCATCCGCGCATGGACGCCGATCCCGGGCACCGCTGGCTGCGCGAATGCGTGCGGCAGGTGTGCGCGGCGTGAGCCCGCGCGGCGCCGCTCAGGCCCGCAACGTGACCCGCTCGGGCCAGCGCCAGGATTGCTCGCGGAATTCCTGCGGCGGCATGTCGTAGGCGCGGCGGAACGCGCGGGCGAAGTCCGAGGCGCTGCCGAACCCCAGCCCATAGGCGATTTCCATGACGCCCAGGTGCGGATAGCGCACCAGTTCCTCGGCCGCCAGCCGCAGCCGCAGGTGGCGGATGTAGGCGCCCAGCCCGCCCTCGTGCTGGAACAGCCGGTACACCGTCGGCCGCGGCAGGCGCAGCGCCTGGATCACCGAGTCCGGCGTCAGGCCGGCCTGGTGCAGATTGGCCTGGATGTAGCGCCGCACCTCCGCGAACATCGCCGCCCGTCCGGCGGCGCGGGCATTGCCCGCCAGCCGCGCGTCCTTGCCGAAGGCGGCCAGCAGCAGGCGCGCACAGGCGGTGATGTCCGCCTCGGCCTGCGCCAGGCCCAGGCCGCGCACCGATTGCCCCAGCGCCGCCGCCTGCCGGATCGCCAGCCGCGCCAGCGGCGTGGCGTCGCCCAGCATGCGGCCGTGGATCGCCTGCGGATCCGGAAACACTTCCTGCACCAGGTCCGCCGGCACGAACAGCGTCAGCAGCCGGCAGGCCTGGCGCCGCATGCGCATCGGCTGGCCCAGGTCCACCGCCACCACCCGCGCCGCGGCGCCGTCGGCGGCGGGCCGCGGCCCATTGCGCACCGCCAGCTCGTCCACCCCGCCCTCCAGGAACACGTGCAGGGCGAAATCCCGGATGTGGTCGCGCGAAATGCGCACCAGCGAGCGTTCCAGCTGCATGGCGTCGGAACGGCAATCGGTGAACATCAGCCGGCCGGCGCGGTAGCGGTCGATGGACGCATTGAAAGGCTGACGCAGCGCGTCGCGGCTGGGCAGCACGTCGACCACGTGCCCGACCTGGTCGCGCCAGGCCAGCAGGCGGCGCTCAGGCGCCTGCGCCGCCACATCGAAATGATGGTGGGCGATCTCGGACGGCAGGCGCGGCGGTTGGCCGGCGGGGTAAGCACTCGGGTTCATGCTTGCGGGTTGCCGCGCGGATGGCGCGGACTCGGGGGGCCGAATATGACAAAAAGTAAATCCGGCGTCACCCACCAAAAACTGAGACGCACGGTATAGCCACGAGACTAACAGTATCTAAGCTTGCCAGGAGATTCCGCAAGACGTACGCGGACTCGGGCCGAAGTACCGCATGCCAGCGGGGCGCCGCGCCGGGACTGCCCGGCGCGCGCCGCAAAGCATTTCGCGCATTCCCCTCACGGGGAATGCGCGCTTTTTTTCATTCATCCGTCTCGCGCGCCGCCGCCAGCACCTGCTCCAGCATCCAGTCATGCCCGGGAATACCCGCGTGGCGCGCATGGAACAGCACCTTCAGCGTATAGGCCGGCGCCGCGAACGGCGCGGGATAGACCGCCAGGCGCGCCGCCGGCCCCAGGCGCCGCGCCAGCCGCCGCGGCAACGTCGCCAGCAGGTCGGAACCGGCCACGATGAAAGGCGCCGCCAGCAGGCTGGGCAGCTCCATCGTCACCTGGCGGCGCAGCCCCTGCCGTTCCAGCGCGCCGTCGATCACCCCGCGCCCCTCGCGCCAGGGTTTCACCGCCAGATGGCTGGCCGCCAGGTATTGCGCCAGCGACAGGCTGCCGCGAACCTCGGGATGATCCTCGCGCGCCACCACCACGTAGTCGTCGGTGAACCCATCGCGCGCCTGCACGCCTTCCGGCAGCGCCACCGGCCCCTCGTCGAACCCCAGCGCGAAATGCGCGCGTCCGGCCGCGAGGTCGTCGAAGGAATCCTGCCGGGTCGAGTACACCGCGCGCAGCCGCAGCCGGGGCGCCAGGGTGCGCAGGCGCTCGGCCAGCGCCGGCAACACCGCGTAAGCCGTGTAGTCGGTGACCGCGAAGACAAAGGCCTGGGTGCTGTCCGCCGGCGCGAACGGCCGCGCGCCGTCCAGGCTGCCGCCCAGCGCCTGCAGCGCCTGGCCGATGACCGGCGCCATCGCCTGGGCGCGCGCCGTGGGCTGCATGCCGCTGCCGTAGCGCACGAACAGCGGATCCGACAGCGCGCCGCGCAGCCGCGTCAGCGCGTGGCTGCAGGCCGACGGGCTCATCGCCAGTTCCTCGGCGGCGGCGGCCACGCTGCCCAGCCGGACCAGCGCGTCGAACACCAGCAGCAGATTCATATCCAGGCGGCGCAGCGCTTCATGCATGGCATGCACTCCCTATTGAAAACAATGCAGTGCATGCATTTTATCGAGCCGCTACCATACCGGCTTTGCCGCCATCCTGGGCGGCCCGCCTTCCCGCCCCTCATGCCCGTCCTGACTTTCCGCGCCCCCACCCCCGCCGACGCCGACCGCTGCTTCGAGATCGAAAGCACCGCCTACGAAGGCGACGAAGCCGCCACCCACGCCAAGATCGCCACCCGCATCGCCCGGTATCCGCAGGGTTTCCTGCTGCTGGAGGAGGACGGCGTCATCGTCGGCTTCATCAACAGCGGCTGCGCCCGCGAGGTGGTGATGGCCGACGAGGCCTTCAAGGAATTGGTGGGCCACGATCCCGCCGCCCCCAACGTGGTGATCATGTCGGTCGTGGTGGACCCCGCCCATCAGGGCAAGGGATATGCCACGCGGCTGATGGATACCTTCGTCGAGCAGACCCGCGGGCTCGGCAAGCAGACCATCCATCTGATGTGCAAGGAGCGCCACGTCGCGCTGTACCGCAAGCTCGGCTACCAGTACGTGCGGCCGTCGCCGTCCGATCATGGCGGCATGGCCTGGCATGAAATGGTGATGACGCTGTAGAACGCAAAACGGCCGGTTGCGCGCAACCGGCCGCCTGGCGCGGGGCCCTGGCGCCCCGCCTCAATCCAGCTGGATCTTGGCGCTGTCGATGATCTGCTTCCAGCGCCGCGTTTCCTCGGCCGACAGCTTGGCCAGGTCTTCGCTGCCGCCCGGGAACGGCACCGCGCCCTGCTCCGCCAGCTGCCCCACCAGCGCCTTGTCGTTGGCGATCGCGATCACCGTGTCCTGCAGCTTGCGGATGATCTGCGGGTCCGTGCCGGTCGGCGCCATCACGCCGTACCAGGATTCGACGACCGCATCCTTGACGCCGGCCTCGGCCAGCGTCGGGATGTCGGGGATCGACTCGCTGCGTTTGTCGCTGGCCACCGCCAGCACCCGCACCTGCCCGGATTTGACGTACGCCAGCACGTTCGGCAGGTTGGCGAACAGCACCTGCACCTGGCCCGACAGCAGGTCCGACGTGGCCGGCCCCGCGCCGCGGTAAGGCACGTGCTCGAAGCGGGCGCCCGAACGGAACATGAACAGTTCGCCAGTCAGGTGGTTCACCGAGCCGATGCCCGCCGAGGCCATGTTCAGCTTGCCCGGATTGGCCTTGCCGTACGCCACCAGCTCGGCCACCGTCTTGGCCGGCGCGTCCCTGGACACCGCCAGCACGTTCGGCACGGTCGAGAACAGCGCCACCGGCGCGAAGTCCTTGTCGGCGTTGTAGGGCAGGTTCTTCGATATCAGCGGCAGGATCGACTGCTGCCCCATCGTCGCCAGCAGCAGCGTGTAGCCATCCGGCGCCGCCTTGGCCACGAAGTTGGCGCCGATGCTGCCGCCGCCGCCCGGCTTGTTCTCGACGATCACCGTCTGTCCCAATGCCTCGGACATGCGGTTGGCCAGCAGGCGTCCCATCAGATTGACGGTGCCGCCCGGCGCGAACGGCACCACCAGCGTGATCGGCTTGGCGGGATAGACCGGCGCCGCGCGGGCCGCCGGGTTGAGGCTCAGGGCGGCGGCCAGCGCCACGGCGAGTTTGGGCAGTGCTTTGAACATAATGGAATTCCCCTTGGTTTGATTTATACGGCGGCGCCTCAGGCGGCGGCCATGCCGTTTTCCTGATGAACCAGCGCGTGGGCGCGCCGTTGCAGCGTCTCGCGGGCGTCGGCGACGCGTTGCCGGGCGGCATCGATGGACGCCTGGCGCGCGTCGAGGACCGCATGCTGTTCGCGCAGGTGCGCCCGCACCGATTGCGGCGCCGGGCCGCCCGGCGACAGCCGCGCGGCCACGTTGCGCACCGGGTCGAGGCAGGCGGCGATGTCATCGGCCGCCAGCGCCACCGGCCGGCCCAGCTGTTGCTCGGCCGCCGCCGCGATCATCGCCGGCGGGATCGCGCGCGCCGGCAAGCCCTGCTCCAGCGCCTGCCGCACCACCGCGCCGATGATGTGGTGCGCGTCGCGGAACGAGGCGCCGGCCTGGCGCACCAACAGGTCCGCCAGGTCGGTCACGGTCGAGAAGTCATCCGCCGCGCGCGCCACCATGCGTTCGCGGTTCGGCGCGACCTGCTCGACCAGCAACTGGATCAGTTCCAGCGCCTTCAGCGCTTCCTCGCAGGCTTCCCAGCAGGTGCGGGTGCTTTCGCGGCTGCTGTCGCCCGAGTGGGTGAAGTGGGTCGACTTGACCGTCGACAGCGCCGCGCTGGTCAGGCCGATCAGGTGGCCGGTCTTGCCGCGCAGGTATTCCAGCACCGCCGGGTTCTTCTTCTGCGGCATGATGCTGGAGGTGCTGGCGATGCTGTCCGGGAACGACAGATAGCCGAACTCCGGCGTCGACCAGATGTAGAAGTCCTGCACCATGCGGCTGCAGGTGATCATCATGATCGACAGCGTCGCGCTCAGTTCCAGCGCGAAATCGCGCGAGGCCACGCTGTCCAGCGCATTGGCCAGCGGGCCGCTGAAGCCCAGCAGCGCGCTGGTGCTGTCGCGGTCGATCGGGAACGAGGTGCCGGCCAGCGCGCAGGCGCCCAGCGGCGAGGCGTCCGCCGTCTCCAGCACGTGCGCCAGCCGGCCGATGTCGCGCGACCACGCATCCACCAGCGCCGACAGGTAATAGCCGTAGGTGATCGGCTGCGCCGCCTGCATGTGGGTGTAGCCCGGCATCACGCAATCGGCATAGCGCTCGGCCTGCGCCAGCGCGGCGCGCGACACGCCGATCAGCGCGCTGCCGATGCGCGCCGTGAAATCGCGCGCCCGCATGCGGTCGATGGTCGCGCCGATGTCGTTGCGGCTGCGGGCGGTATGCAGGCGGCCGCCCAGCTCCTGCCCCACCGCCTTGATCAGGTGCGCCTCGTAGTTGAAGTAGGCCTCTTCGCGCGCCGCGTCCAGCTCGACCGCGTGCGGGCCGTCGGCCTGCATTTGCAGCAGCGCCCGCGCCAGCCGCCGCGCGGCGTCGTGATCGACGATGCCGCGCTCGCGCAGCATCAGCAGGTGCGCCAGGTTGATCTGCGTGAGCATGTCGAAGTTGGCGAAGAACTCGCGATTCAGGCGCGGCAGGAAGAGATGCTCCAGCACCTCCCTGGCCAGGGGTTGCTTGAGACGGGCGCTGACTTTGGATTCCATATCGGTCCGGAGGGAAGCAAGGAAAACCGTAGTCTCCTGCCGGGCCAATTCATACGTCAAATCAGATTCTTACGACTTCTAATACAAAAATGATATGATTTGACCCGCTCGTCTCCGGACCGTCGAACGCATGAATTTCAAACAAGTCGAGGCCTTCCGCGCCGTCATGATGACGCGCTCCATGACCACCGCGGCCGGCCTGCTGCATACCTCGCAGCCCAATGTCAGCCGCTGGATCGCGTTACTGGAAAAAGCGCTGGGATTCGTGCTGTTCCAGCGCGTCGGCACCCGCATCATTCCGACGCCCGAGGCCGAGGCCTTCTACGCCGACGTCGAGCGCGCCTTCATCGGCCTGGAATCGCTCAACGACAGCGCCAGCTCGATCCGCCGGCGCGGCACCGGCCTGCTGCGGGTCGGCGCGGTCGGCTCGATCACCCAATGCGTCCTACCCGACGCCATCCGCCTGTTCCGGCACAAGCACTCGGACATCCCGGTGGTGGTCAATACGGGCGGCTCCGACGCCGTCGCCAAATGGCTGGCCACCGGCGTCTGCGACATCGGCTTCTGCTCGCTGCACACCGACCTGCCGGGACTGCGCTACGAGCGCATCGACACCACCCACGGCGCCGCCATCGTGCCGCGCGCGCATCCGCTGGCGGCCAAGGCCATGCTGACGCCCGCCGACTTCCGCGACCAGGATTTCATCTCGCTGCCGGCCGGCAGTTTCAACCGCGCCGCCATCGACCGCCACTTTCCCGACGACGCCCGCGTGCTGTCGATCGAAACGCCCTACGCCACCACCATCTGCAGCATGGTCGGCAAGGGGCTGGGCGTGTCCATCGTCAACCCGGTGGTGCCGCGCGCGCTCGGCATCGCCGAGCTATGCGAAATCCCGTTCTCGGAAAAAGTGGAGTTCCACAGCTACGCCGTCACCTCCGAGCATTACCCGGTCAACACGCTGGCGCGGCGCATGGCCGACTGCGTGCGCGAGACGTTCGCGGCGCTGCAACGACCCGCGGCGGCGCGTTAGCACGCCGGCAGCGCCGGCGCTCACTCCTTGGCGCGGAACGGTTCCGACAGCGCCAGGTTGCGCTCGAAATGCGCCAGATAGGCCTCGGCCAGGGCCGGATTGTTCCAATTGACCAGCGCGTTCTCGGAATTGCGATGCGCCGCCGAATCGACGAAATTGAAGCTGCCCAGCTCCACCGTCTCGCGGTCGGCGATCAGCACCTTGTCGTGATGCAGGTGGAAGGTCGACACCATGCGCACATCGATGCCCGCCTCCACCAGCCTGGCCAGCGCCTCGCGCGCCTTGCCGCTGTGGTCGGTGACGAGATTGCGCTTGTAGTCGGCCAGCACGGTCACCGCCACGCCGCGTCGCGCCGCCTTCACCAGCGCGGCCGTGACGGCGGGGCTGGAAAAGCTGTAGGCCAGCACCTTGAGCTCGGTCCTGGCCGACGCGATCACCCGCAACACCAGCTGCTCGGCGCCGCCATCGGGCGAAAAGCCCACTTCGAGCGTGCCGGCCGCCGGCACCGCGATCGGCGGCGTGGGCGGGATCGCGGGCGTCGGCCGGTTGGCCATGGCCGGCCCCACGGGCAGCAGAACCAGCGCGGCCAGAAGCGCGCAGACAGACAGGCGGAAGTTCACGGCAATCATCCAGGAAGGAAGTGGCGCGCCTTGCCGGTCACGGCACGAAGGGCGGCGGCGCTGGCGTACTGTACTCCAGCGCCGCCGCTCAACGCGCCGCCCGCCGCCGGCCAGGCTTGAAGCCGTGGACCCTGGCGCGCCATGCCACCGCAATCGCCAACGCCAGCAACACCAGGATGCCGCGCGGCAGCGCCTGCGCGCCCGCCGTTTCAAGCAACACCCCGCCCAGCGCCCCGCCCGCGGCGAACGCCAGGTTGAACACCGTCACCAGCATCGATTGCGCCACCTCGGCGCCCTCGCCCGCGGCATCCGCCAGCGCCGTCTGCAACAGCGTGGGCGCCCCGCCGAAACTCGCGCCCCACAGCGCGATCGCGACGTACACGGCCGCGCCCTGCGCCCATCCCGCCCCCAGCGCCAGGGCCACCAGCGCGAATCCGCCCAGGCTGGCCAGGACCAGCGCCCGCAGGCCCCGGTCCACCCACAGCCCGGTGAACCAGATGCCGCCCAGCGCGGCCACGCCGAACACCAGCAGCGCCGCATCGACACGCGCGCCCAGGCCGCGCGACGCCATGAACGGCGCGATGTACGTGTACAAGGTGTAGTGCGCCAGGATCCAGAGCAGGATCACGCCCAGCACCGGCCGCACGCCCGGCGTCATCCAGACCCGCTTCAGCGGCAGGCGGCGGCTGGCGGCCTGGCCGGGATAGTCCGGCACCGCGCGCAGCACCCACGCCGCCAGCGCCAGGCTCAACCCGGACAACGCGCCGAACACCGCGCGCCATCCCGCCAGCTCGCCCAGCCACGCGCTCAGCGGCACGCCGAACGCCAGGGCCAGCGGAATGCCGACCATCGCCAGCGCCATCGCCCGCCCCTGCAACGACGCCGGCGCCATCCGCCGCGCGTAGCCCGCCAGCAGGCTCCAGGCCAGTCCGGTGGCGACCCCGGCCAGCAGGCGCGCCGCCAACGCCAGCCCGAAAGACGGCGACACCGCCGTCACCGCATTGCCGACGATGAATCCGGCCACCGCCAGCAGCAATACCAGGCGTCGGCGCCAGCCGCGCAGCGCGAGCGTCAACGGCATCGCCGCCAGCCCCGAGCCCAGCGCGCACGCCGTCACCCACTGCCCCGCCCAGCCCTGCGACACGCCGAAGCCCCGCGCAATCTGCGGCAGCAGGCCTGCGGCCACGGTTTCGTTGGCGGTCGCGATGAAGCTGCACATCGTCAGCGCCAGCAGCGCCGCCATCGGCAAGCCTGGCGCGGCGGCCTGCCGCTCCGCATGGCCCGCCACCCCGGAAATCCCGTCCATGTCCCGCCCTCCTTGCCCAGGGGCCCTGCCCCGATTGAAGAGGCGCCAGTGTGCGTCTTGCTGTTTTGTTTGATAATTGGCCTGTAATTTGAATGACTTTCAAATCTGGATTTGAAATGGCGACAGACCGATTGGGTGACATGCGTTTATTCGTGGAAGCGGCGGCCTTGGGCAGCCTGTCCGCGGCCGGGCGCAAGCTGGGCCTGTCGGCCGCCGCCGCCAGCGCCCGGCTGATCAAGCTGGAAGCCGCGCTGCGCACCCGGCTGTTCCACCGCAGCACGCGCCAGCTGCAACTGACCGACGAAGGCCGGCTGTACCTGGCGCACTGCGAGATCGCGCTGCGGGCCGTCGACGATGCCGAAGCGGCGCTGCAGGCGGGCCAGAACGCGGTGCGCGGCAAACTGCGGATCTCGGCCTCGGCCGATTTCGGCCGCCACCTGCTGAGCCAGTGGCTGGATGAATTCAGCGCCGCGCATCCGCAACTGAAAATCGCGCTGACGCTGTCGGACTCGCTGTCGAACCTGCTGCAGGACGACATCGACCTCGCGATCCGTTTCGGCCGGCCACAGGACGGCACGCTGGTCGCCCGCCCGCTCGCGCCCAACTGGCGCGTGCTGTGCGCCTCGCCCGACTATCTGGCGCGGCATGGCGTGCCGCGCACGCCCGCCGACCTGGCGCATCACACGTTTGTCGTGCTGGTCACCGCGGCCGGCCCCTTGAACACCTTTCACTTCGCGCGGGACGGCCAGCCCGAGACCTACACCGTGCCACTGGAGCAGGCCTGGGAAACCAACGACGGCGCGCTGGCGCGCCGCTGGGCGCTGGCCGGGCGCGGCATCGCCCGCAAGACCATCTGGGACGCCGCCGACGACATTCGCGCCGGACGCCTGGTGGCCCTGTTGCCGGAATACCGCGTGGCCGAAGCCGGCGTGCATGCCGTGTTCCACGGCACCCGCTACCTGGCGCCGCGGGTTAGGCAACTGCTGGATTTCCTGGTGGCGCGCTTCGCCCAGGCCGGCGCGGAGCTGCCGGCGGACGGACCGGCGCGCGACGCCCCGGCGCGAGACAGGCGGCCTGCCCGCGCCTGAAGCGCTACGCGGTCTTGCCCATCACTCGCGACAGCACGCGCTGCGCGCTGGCCTCGCGGGTCGTGCCATCGGGGCGGGTGCCGACATCCCGCATCAACGCCACCAACTGCCGCTTGCTGTGGACCAGCCGCAGCTCCAGCGCTTCGATCTTGGCGACCTTGCGCCGCAGCGCGACCCGCAGCATGGCGTGGTCCCAGACTTCCTGACCCGACGGCAGCAGCGGCCGGATCTCGTCCAGGCTGAAACCCACCTGCTCCGCCACCGTGATGAACGCCAGCGCCAACAGGGTCTCGGGCGGATAGGCGCGGCAGCCATCGCGCGGGCGGGGCACCGTCTCGAGCAGGCCGGCGCTCTCGTAGCTGCGGATCCGCGCGGGCGTCAATCCGGTGCGTTGGGCCAATTCCCCGATGTTCATTCCTGACCTTGTAAAAAAAAGCGCCGGCGAAACGCCGGCGGGCGCCGGGCCGCGCCCC
>NZ_CYTU01000013.1:0-93649 GCF_001299375.1 Achromobacter sp. 2789STDY5608621
CCGGAGCCGCGGCGGCCGGCGCCGCTGCCGGGCTGGTGGCCGCCTGCGCCACCAGGGTGGCGCTATGCATTGCGTTGGACATCTCAGTTCCTCATTACGAAATCGAACGGAATTTTTGCTTTGGCGGGATAGGCCACGCCATTGCGGGTATAGGGTTTCATGCGGGCCTTGCGAGCGGCGGTGAGCGCCGACTCGTCCAGCCTGGGGAATCCCGAGGACGCGTCGATGGTTGCCCGCTCGACCAGTCCCTGCGGATTGATTTCAACCAGCACCACCACCCGGCCCTCTTCCCGCATGCGGCGCGAGGCCATCGGGTAGTTGGGCATCGGCCGCGCCCCCAGGAACTCGATCTGCGATTCCTGCAGGATCTGGTCGGGCGGCGGTCCCTGCCGCGGCGCCTGCGTGGTCTTCGCGCCTTCTTCCGCGCCGGCGGGCGGCGTCTCGACCGGCGGCGTTTCCTGCTTGGGCTCGGGTTTGACTTCCTGCTTCGGCTGCGGCTTGGGTTTCGGTTTGGGTTTGGGTTTGGGCGCCGGCATCGGCGGCTTCTCGACGACCGGTTCCGGTTCGGGTTCCGGCTCGGGCTTGACCTCGGGCTCGGGTTCCGGATCCGGTTCGATCTCGGGCTGCGGCTCGGGCGGCGTTTCCGTCACCGGTTGCGGCACCTCCGGCGTGGGATCGGCTTTGGCGACCTGCGGGATGGGAGCATCCACCACGCTCACCATGATGGCTTCGGGTTCCTCCAGTTCAGGACGAGTCGCAGGCGCCATGTAGATGGCGTAGACCACTGCGGCATGTAGCGCAACGACCGCCAGGCCGGCGCCTAGGCGTATACCAACTGAAGACGGCGGTGAAGAGTTCAAACCACGTTGAAAGCTAGGCATGAATCAGCCAGGGAGCATTGACTTATCTGGCCAGCCAGAAAAAATGGCGCGCGACAGGCCGCGCCGGCTGACCGGTACAAGCCAAACATCATAGCTTAAATGCGAATGATTCGCACGTCATATTTCGTCTGCAACAGCGTAACACTCTGACGCGCGTCAAGGCGCGGCGCTCACCGGGACAACGCCAGGCCAGCCTAACCCGCGGTCGATTCAAACGGCATGATCGCGCGCAAACCGCGATCTGATTTCGCACGCGCTGACGCGATTGCAGGCGTCATGCCACCTTGAGGCGGGCCCGCCCCGCAATATCTCGGACCACCGGCAAGCTGATCGCCGCGCGATCAATGGACGAAAAAAAAGCGCCCAGGAGATTCCTGACCGCTTGTTTTTCCGCTTGCATTATCGCTTTTGATGGTGGGTGCTACAGGGGTCGAACCTGTGACCTACGCCTTGTAAGGGCGCCGCTCTACCAACTGAGCTAAGCACCCGTCTTGGTTGCGGATCCATCGAAAAAAACGATGTGTGAAACGCCAGCCGGGGTACTCAAAAGCAATACGCGGGCCGGAGTATACCGGACCGCGTATGTGTCGGCAAATTACCGGGACCGCGCCCTCGGCAACCGCCTTGTCGTCAATTAGTTGACGGCGTCCTTCAGGGCCTTGCCCGGACGGAACTTCGGCACCTTGGCCTTCTTGATCTTGATGGTTTCGCCCGTGCGCGGATTGCGGCCGGTGCGAGCAGCGCGAGCCGACACGGCAAACGTGCCGAAGCCCACCAGGGTGACCGTACCGCCCTTCTTCAGGGTGGTCTTGACGGCGCCGATCAGGGCGTCAAGCGAACGACCGGCGGCAGCCTTGGAGATATCGGCCTTGCTGGCAATGTGATCGATGAGTTCGGTTTTGTTCATTCAGGTGTACCCCTCACAAGGTATGGAGTCTGCCGGGAGTGCAGTTCATCATGGCTGTCATGCTGGACATCACGACTTGCGCGTAGACCCGACAAACGACGAACAGACTAGTGGATAAACTTTTTCTTGCGCTGCAAAGCACAACTTTTAAACTGCTGCGCCGCCTAGGTTTCAAGGGCTTTCGAGCCCGTGAACCGTCAGCGACGCAGACGTGTATTAGGCCTTGGCGTAGAGCGGCTGTCAAGCGAAAACCTCACCACAAGCCGCACCAATACTAGCTTTTAGGCCTTTTCGCAATAAACAAAAACGCGCATTTCGGGGTTTGCGCGACACCGGCGCAACGCCCTGAAATCCGCTCACACGTCGGCCCAGCGGCGCAGCAGGTTGTGATAGATGCCGGTGAGTTGCACGATCGACGGATGACCCGCCGCGTCCTGGTTCAAACGCTGGATGGCGACGTCCATGTCGAGCAGCAAGGCGCGCTGGCTGTCCTCGCGCACCAGGCTCTGCATCCAGAAGAACGAGCTGACGCGCGCGCCGCGCGTCACCGGATTGACCTTGTGCAGGCTGGTGCCCGGATACAGCACCATGTGGCCGGCGGGCAGCTTGACCGTGCGCGGACCGTAGGTGTCGTCGATGACGAGCTCGCCGCCGTCGTAGGAATCGGGCTCGGAGAAGAACAGCGTGGCCGACAGGTCGGTGCGCACGCGCTCGGCGGTGCCGGTGATGCCGCGCACGGCGTTGTCGACGTGATAGCCGAAGGCCTCGCCGCCCTCGTAGCGGTTGAACAGCGGCGGAAAGATCTTGCGCGGCAGCGCCGCCGACATGAACAGGTTGTTGCCCGCCAGGCGCTGCAGGATCAGGTTGCCCAGCTCCTGCGCCAGCGGATGCTGCTCGGACAGCTGGCGGTTGTGCTTGACCTCGGCGGACTGGAAACCCGCCGTGACCTTGCCGTCGACCCAGTCGGCGGCATCGAGGCGATGGCGGATGGCCGCCGCCTCATCGGGAGTGAAAACTTCGGCGATCTGTATCAGCATGGATTCCTGCCCAGGTTGCGGCCGGCGCTCGCCGCGCCGGCGCCCCGCGAATTATCCCTGCAGGCAGCCGTTGAGCGCCTGATCGAAGTCAAATAGCAGATCAGTCTCGTCCTCGATGCCCACCGACACCCGGATCAGGCTGTCGGCGATGCCCATCTGCTGGCGGCGCTCGGCGCCCATCTCGTAATAGATGGTGTGCGCGGCGGGCAGCGCCAGGCTGCGCGTGTCGCCCAGGTGGGTGGCCATCAGCACGATACGCAGGCGGTTCAGGAAATCGAAGCAGTCCACGCCGTCGGCCAGCTCCACGCCCAGCAGCCCGCCGAAGCGCGCGCCGAACAGCGCGGTGGCGCGCGCGTGCTGCGGATGGCTGGCCAGGCCCGGGTAATGCACCTTGGCCACGCCGCGATGCTCTTCCAGGAAGCGCGCCAGCGCCAGCGCGTTGGAGCAATGCTTGGCCATGCGCAGCGCCAGCGTCTCGGCGCCGACGGCAATGCGGTGCGCGGGTTCGGCCGCGAGCGTGCCGCCCATGTCGCGCAGGCCCTTCTTCTTGATCTGGGTCAGGCCCCAGCCGGTCGACGGACCCTTGCGGTAGGCGTCGTAGATGTTCGAATAGTCGGCCCAGTCATACAGGCCGGTATCGGTGACCGCGCCGCCCAGCGCGTTGCCGTGGCCGCCGATGTACTTGGACAGCGAGTTCATCACCAGCGACGCGCCCACCGTCGACGGCCGGAACATCCAGGGCGAGGTCAAGGTGTTGTCCACGACATAGACCAGCCCCTTCTCGCGGCAGATCTCGCCGATGACCGCCAGGTCGGCGACCTGGGTGCCGGGGTTGGCGATGGTCTCGGTGAACACCATGCGGGTGTTGGGCTGGATCGCCGCGCGCACCTGCGCCGAGTCGGTCGCGTCGACGAAGGTGATCTCCACGCCCAGCTCCAGCAGCGTGCCCAGCAGGCTGTTGGTGTTGCCGAACACGTACTGGCTCGACACCAGGTGGTCGCCGCGGCGCAGCAGCGTGGTGAAGATGGCGGCCAGCGCGGCCATGCCGGTGGCGAAGCTCACCGTGCCCTTGCCGGCTTCCATATGGTTGATCTTCGCTTCCAGCGCGGTGGTGGTCGGCGTGCCCTGGCGGGCGTAGGTGAAGCCCGGCTTGCCCTGGAACACCGCGGCCAGTTCGCGCGCATCGGCGTAGGCGAATTCCGACGAGGGATGCATCGGCTTGTGCACCGCTCCGTGCTCGACGGATTGCTGGCGGTCGGAATGGAGGATCGTGGTGGTAAAGCCGTTCTGGTGCATGATGGGCTACGCGGGAAGGAAGATAGCGAAGGGAAAGACGGTTCTCAGGCGCGGCGCTGGCGCACGGTTTCGTACAGGCAGACGGCGCTGGCCACGCTGACGTTCAGGCTCTCGACCGATCCCAGCATGGGGATGTTCACAAGCTGATCGCAGGTTTCGCGCGTCAGGCGGCGCATGCCCTCGCCTTCGGCGCCCATGACCCAGGCCATCGGCTGGCGCGCGTCGATCTGGTGCATGCTGTCGGTCGCCTGGTCATCGGTGCCCACCAGCCACACGCCACGATCCTTCAGGCCGCGCATGGTGCGCGCCAGGTTGGTGACCATCAGGTACGGCACGGTGTCGGCCGCGCCGCAGGCCACGCGCTGCACGGTGCTGTTGAGCCCGACCGCGCGATCGCGCGGCGCGATCACGGCATGCACGCCGGCGGCATCGGCCGTGCGCAGGCAGGCGCCCAGGTTGTGCGGATCGGTCACGCCGTCCAGGATCAGCAGCAGCGGCGGGCCCTCGATCACGTCGAGCACCTCGTCCACGTCCACCGCCAATTGGCGTTCCTCGGCCAGCGCCACCACGCCCTGGTGGCGGGTGCCGCGCGCCAGGCCATCGAGACGCTCCATGGCGACCGGATGCAGGCGGCAGCCCGCCTTTTCAACCTGCTCGATGAACGTCTGCATGCGCTTGTCGCGACGCGACGCTTCTACGTAGATTTCCTTGATCGAGTCGGGCGCGTGGCGCAGCCGCGCGACAACCGCGTGAAACCCGGCAAGGACTTGGGTCGACGCCATAAATGCAAATACCTTTAGAAAGACGGATGCCCGCCCCAGAGCGGGGCGGGCCGCCGGACGTATCCGGCCATAGCTGCAATGTTACCCCTTAGTGGCGCTTGCGCACCGCCTTCTTGGCCGGCGCGGCGCGCTGCGGGGCCTTGGGCGGCTTGCCGGCCTTCTTGGCTTCGGCGCGCCGTTCCTTGGCGGTCTGGCCCTTGAGCGCGGCCGGCTTGGGCGCCGCCGCCTTCTTGACGCGCCGCGGACCTTCGTCCGGGCCGCGCGCGGCCGCCTTGCGCAGGGCGTCGAAGCTGGTGCCCTGCACCAGGCGGAACTCGATGCGGCGCGCCTCCAGGTCCACGCGCGACACCTGCACCTGGACCTTGTCGGTCAGGCGGTAACGCATGCCGGTACGCTCGCCGCGCAGCTCGTGCAGCGCATCGTTGAACTGGAAGTACTCGCCGCCCAGCTCGGACACGTGCACCAGCCCTTCGACGTGCAGCGTATCCAGCGTGACGAAGATGCCGAAGCTGGCGACGCCGGTGACGGTGCCGCTGAAGTCCTCGCCCACGCGTTCCTTGACGAACCAGCACTTGAGCCAGGCCTCGACGTCGCGCGAGGCTTCATCGGCGCGGCGTTCGCTGGCCGACAGCACCAGGCCCATCTTTTCCCAGATGGCGTGTTCGTGCTCGCGCTGGGTGCGGCCAATGACGACCGGCTGGTCGTCCAGGCTCGGCACATAGCGCTGGCCGGCCAGCAGGGCCTTGATGACGCGGTGCGTGAGCAGGTCGGGATAGCGCCGGATCGGCGAGGTGAAATGGCTGTAGCCGGGATACGCCAGGCCGAAGTGGCCCATGTTGTCCGGGCTGTAGATGGCCTGCTGCATCGAGCGCAGGCACATGGTCTGCAGCAGCTGGTAATCGGGACGGCCGCGCACGGAGTCGAGGAAGTCGCCGTAGTCCTTGGCCGTGGGCGTCTCGCCCCCGCCCAGCGACAGGCCCATGGTGCGCAGGAATTCGCGCAGCGACTGCAGGCGCTCGGGCGTCGGACCTTCGTGGATGCGGTACAGGCCGGGATGCTTGCTGCGCGTCATGAAGTCGGCCGCGCAGGTGTTGGCGGCCAGCATGCATTCTTCGATCAGCTTGTGGGCATCGTTGCGCACCGACGGCACGATCTGCTCGATGCGGCCCAGCTCATTGCAGACGATCTTGGTCTCGACCGTGTCGAAATCGATCGCGCCGCGCTTCTTGCGGCTCTGCGACAGCAGGTGGTAAAGCTCGTACAGGCTCTGCACCTGCGGCATGACGGCGCGCATGGCGTGGGCCGCCGGGCCGCCGGGCTGCTGCAGCGCCGCCCAGATATTGGTATAGGTGGTGCGGGCATGCGAGTGCATCACCGCGTTGTAGAACTGGTAGGCCGTGACCGTGCCGGCCTTGGCGCCCGAGGCCGGGATCACCATGTCGCACACCAGCACCAGGCGGTCGACGTCCGGGTTCAGCGAACACAGGCCGTTGGACAGCGACTCGGGCAGCATCGGAATGACGCGGCGCGGGAAGTACACGCTGGTGCCGCGCTCGAGCGCGTCTTCGTCCAGCGCGTCGCCGGGACGCACGTAGTGGCTGACGTCGGCGATGGCCACCAGCAGGCGCCAGCCCGGACGCTTGCGCTGGCCCGTGCCCAGTTCGACCGCCTCACAGTAGACGGCGTCGTCGAAGTCGCGCGCGTCTTCGCCGTCGATGGTGATCAGCGGCACGTCGCGCAGGTCGACGCGGTCTTTCAGGTCGCCCTTGCGGACGACGTCGGGCAGGCGGGCGGCCTGCTTGCACGCGCCCTCGGAGAATTCGACGGGCACGTCGAACTTGCGCACCGCGATCTCGATTTCCATGCCGGGATCGTCGATCTCGCCCAGCACCTCGGCAACGCGGCCCAGCGGCTGCGTGTGGCGGGTGGGCTGCGCCATGATCTCGACCGCCACCACCTGCCCGTGCTGGGCACCGTTGGTGTCGCTGGGCGGGATCAGGATGTCGTGCTTGATGCGCTGGTCTTCCGGCACCACGATGGACAGGCCATGCTCGTGCAGGAAGCGGCCCACCAGTTTGTTGGTGCGGCGCTCGATGACTTCGACGATGGTGCCTTCCGGCTTGCCGCGGTATTCGCCCGACGGCTTGACCAGCACGCGGTCGCCATGCAGCACCTTGAGCATTTCGCGCGGCGACAGGAACAGGTCCGGACCGCCGTCATCGCGCAACAGGAAACCGAAGCCATCACGGTGGCCCAGCACCTTGCCGGCCACGAAATCCAGCTTGGTGGCCAGCAGCAGCACGCCCTTGCGGTTGGGCATCAGCTGGCCGTCGCGCTCCATGGCGCCCAGGCGGCGTTCGAATCCCACCATCGTCGCGGGACGCTCCACGCCCATGCGCTCGGCCAGTTCCACCGGGGACAACGGCGCCCCCGCGGATCGCAGCGCTTTCAGGATGGCTTCACGGGACGGGACATCGGGGTCGAAGTCTGGCGGCGCTTCCGGCAACGGAGTGGATCTGTTGTTGTTCGATTCGTTATTCGATCGTTTTGCCAAAGCTAATTTTTCCGTATATAATGCGCAGCTTCTGTGGTTCGCCCAAGGCTGAACACTGAAGCAGAAATGGTCAGACGGATTGTAAAGTGGTTTTGCAATTGCGCTTTGAATACATGAGAAAAACCTCATGCAATCGAAGTGGCAGCGTATCACAAAGTTCTGACTGGAATGTCTCAGTGCCCAGGTGGCGGAATTGGTAGACGCGCATGGTTCAGGTCCATGTGCCGCAAGGTGTGGAGGTTCGAGTCCTCTCCTGGGCACCACGGAATTTCAGCTGAGGCTGCTTTGGTTCGCGACGATGTTGAAGTCGCCGTGAAATCAAACAGGCAGCGTTGGCAAAAAAGTTGAAAACCCCGGAAATCGCAAGATTTCCGGGGTTTTTGCTTTGTGCGGGATTTTTGCTCGTGTGCCTTTTGCTCGTGTGCCTTTTGCTCGTGTGCCTTTTGCTCGTGTGCCTTTTGCTCGTGTGCTTCTTGCTCGTGCGCTTTTTACTCATGCGCTTTTTGCTCGTGCAGTTTTTTTGCGCAGTGTGAGCGGCGGCCCCGCGCCGCGCGGCTTCGTTCCACACAGTCCAAATTACACGGTCTAAATACCCGCGCCGCGGCGAGCCTCGGGCGGAACCTCCCCTTTCGCCTGCCGAGCCGGGACAACCTTCAGAGCCACCTCAGCGCCAAATCAGCGCCACGGCACCTTGCGATTCAGGTGATGGCGCGCATACAGATCCGCTCCCATCCCCGCGATCTGGCCATCGATCAATGCCTCGAAGGGTCGCAGCAGTTCATCGAAATTGCGAGGCGCCTCGAGTGCATTGAGCGCGTGCGTCACTGCCTCGATGGTGGACAGCGCACCCGGAATATCCGCGTGCCGCACCCGATAGCGCGTGGCCAGGCCGGGCGGCAGCATCACGCGCGGCAACGCGGCCAGCTGCGGATTGATGTGCAGCAGCTTGCGCGCATGGGTCCAGGTGCCGTCCGGCACGATCAATTGCACCGGCGCGCCCGTCGCGGCGGCGCAGCCCGGCGCCAGCACCTCGGCGCCCTCGCCGGGAAACAGCACGTGCGGCGCATAGCCAGGCTCGGCCCACTGCTCATATTGGAAACGCTCGCCCACCAGGCGCCGCGCGCCGCCCAATCCCAGCACCGCCAGCCGCGCCGTGTTCAGCGCGTGGCGCGCCTCGCTGGGATGCTGCAATACCACCACGCGGGTGCGCGGCGTCAACGCCGGGATCAGGGCGCACAGACAGTGGGATTCAGGGCGCTTGCAGCGCAGGCAGAGGGGGCGTGACATGGGGCGACACTATAGCGAAGCCGGCCGCATCGAAAAAAAAGTGAAAAAAATGCTGCATGACTTGCACACTTCCAAAAAAGTATGCATAATCTCGTTCCTCTGCTGTTGAACACGAAACGAAACGCAGCCGGTAGCAAGAAGTCGAAAGACAACAAGCAAATCGGAAAGCGACGCGGAAGGTAAGACATCAGCGCCCAGGTGGCGGAATTGGTAGACGCGCATGGTTCAGGTCCATGTGCCGCAAGGTGTGGAGGTTCGAGTCCTCTCCTGGGCACCAATTATTACATCACGAGGTACCTGTCGTGATGCGCCAAGAAAAACCCCGTTCGCGAAAGCGTCCGGGGTTTTTTCTTTTCCGGGCCGGATACAAGCCCGCCGCGGCTGGCTGGCCATGACAAACCAGCCATCGCAGGCCAGCCGCGACGGCCGGCCGATCGCTTGCCGCGCCTAGGCCAGCACCCGCGTCATGACGACGTGCGCAATGCCGGCTTCCATGAACTCCTCGCCTTCCACCTGGAATCCATGGGCCTCGTAGAAGCCCTTGGCGTGGGTCTGCGCGTGCAGCACCAGCATGCGGTGGCCGTCGCCGTGGCCCTGGCCGATCAGGGCGTCGAGCAACTGGCCGCCCACGCCCAGGCCGCGCGCGCGCTTGTGCACGGCCATGCGGCCGATGTGGCCATCGGGCAGCAGGCGACCGGTGCCGAGCGGCGTGCCGTCGGCGGCATAGGCCACGGCGTGCACCGAGACCGCATCGTCGTCATCCATCTCGACCTCGGGCGGCACGTTCTGCTCGACCACGAACACGTCATAGCGCACCGACGACGCGTCGTCGCGCAGGCGGTCCCAGGTTCCCAGGGCGATACGTACCGCCGGTTTTTCGCTAGCCATTTGTTTTCCTTCGCGTCGCCGCTGAACATGAATCCTTTGCCGGCATTTTCGCAGGGATGGCGCATTGGCGAAACAGGCGTACCATCGCGGCTGGCCCAACCCGCAGCTGACCTCCATCATGCCGCAAGCCGCAACGCCCGCCTGGTTGAAATTCGCGCCCGCGCTTTTCCTGCTGCTGTGGTCCAGCGGCTTCGTGGTGCTGAAAGTGGGCCTGGCCTATGCCGACCCGATGACGTTCCTGGCGCTGCGCTACGCCTGTGTGGTGGCGCTGCTGGCGCCCTTCCTGCTGGCGCTGCGGCCGCCGCTGCCGCGAGGCGCCAGCGCCTGGGGCCACCTGGCCATGGTCGGCCTGCTGCTGCAGGCGGGCTACTTCTGCTTCACCTACCTGTCGCTCAAGCAGGGCATGTCCGCCGGCGGACTGGCGCTGATCACGTCGCTGCAGCCCATCCTGATCGGGCTGCTGGCGCCGGTGATCGCGCACGAACGCGTCGACGCGCGGCGCTGGGCGGGGCTGGGACTGGGCGTGTCGGGCGCCGCGCTGGTCATCATCGCCAAGGCCTCGGTCGACCTGGCTTCGACGCTCGGCCTGGTGTTCGCGGTGGCCGCCCTGCTCTGCATCACCAGCGGCACGCTGTATGAAAAGCGCTTCGGCGTGCAGACCCACCCCGTCACGTCCAACACCGTCCAATACGCCGTGGGCCTGGCGGTCACGGCGCCGCTGGCCTTCTGGCTGGAGCCGATGCACATCGACTGGACCGGCCCGCTGTTCGGATCGCTGGCGTACCTGGTGATTGGCAATTCGCTGGTCGCCATCACGTTGCTGCTGGCCATGCTGCGCCACGGCGAAGCGTCGCGCGTGTCGGCGCTGTTCTTCCTGGTGCCGCCCTCGACCGCCGTCATCGCGCTGCTGGTGCTGGACGAGCCGATCCCGCCGCTGGCCTGGCCCGGCATGGCGCTCGCGGCGCTGGGCATCCTGCTGGTGACGCGCTCGGCGCGCACGCCCGCGCCGGCGCGGCAAGTAGAATGAGCGCCCTTTCGCGCCCACTTCGCCCGCCGCCATGAATGCCGTCATCACCGCCGCCCTGCCGGTCTTCGCGCTGATCCTGACCGGATGGCTGGCGGCGCGCTGGCGCATCCTGGGGCCGGCCGCCACCGACGCGCTGAACCGCTACGTGGTCTACCTGTCGCTGCCGGCGCTGCTGTTCCGCGCCATGACGCAGGTGGATCTGGCGCACATGGCGCACTGGGGCTTCGTCGGCGCCTTCGCCGGCGGTATCGCCGTCACATTCGCGCTGTCGTTCCTGCCGCGCAAGCGCGGCCCGCGCGGGCTGACGGACCGCAGCATCGAGGGGCTGGCGGCGGCCTACGCCAACGCCGGCTATATGGGCATCCCGCTGTGCCTGGCGCTGTTCGGCGCCGAAAGCCTGGCGCCGGCCGCGTTCACCACGCTGATGACGGCCAGCGTGCTGTTCGGCTTCGCCATCGCCCTGATCGAATTCGACCGCCAGCAGGCGCCCGGCCTGGGCGCCACGCTGGTCAAGGTCGGCCGCGCACTGATGCGCAATCCGCTGCTGGCCGCGCCGGTGCTGGGCCTGGCGTGGGCCGGCACCGGGCTGGCGCTGCCCGAGGGACTGGATCGCTACGTGTCGTTGCTGGGCGCGTCCGCCAGCCCCTGCGCGCTGGTCACCATCGGCCTGTTCCTGGCGCAGACCGAGACCGCCAGCCCGGGGCCGGGCGTGCTGCGGCTGGTGGCCGGCAAGCTGCTGCTGCAGCCGGCCGTGACCGCGCTGCTGGCGTTCCAGGTGTTTTCCATGCCGCCGCTGTGGGCCTGGACCGCGGTGCTGATGAGCGCCCTGCCGATCGGCACCGGCCCTTTCATGCTGGCCCAGATGTACGGCCGCGATGCCCGCGTCACCTCGCGCGCCATCCTGGTGTCCACGGTGCTGTCGGTCCTGACCGTGAGCCTGCTGGTGGCCTGGATCAGCGCGCACCCGATCTCCTGAGCCGCGCAGTTTTATATAATTTTTAGTTATTAAAGAAGCACAAATAGATGCTTTGAGAAATGATCCGCCGGCTTTAGACTTTTATCCACGATGACGGGTGCGGCGACGCGCCCGTTTGCTTTTCCCTTATCGAATCCCCGGGACTCTCCCATGAGCACCAACACTTCCGCCCTGCCCCTGCCTTCGGCGCTGCCGCCCATCCAGATCAACCGCAAGCCGCTCTGGATCGCGCTGCTGCTGGTGCTGGCCGGCGCCCTGTACCTGAACCAGACCGTCAGCTGGCGCCAGGGCGCGCTGTGGATCGTCGGCGCGCTGCTGGGCGTGGCGCTGTACCACGCCTCGTTCGGCTTCACCCAGGCCTGGCGCGTGTTCGTGTCGGACCGCCGCGGCGCCGGCCTGCGCGCGCAGATGTTCATGCTGGCGATCGGCGTACTGCTGTTCTTCCCGTTCCTGGCGCAAGGCTCGCTGTTCGGCCAGCCGGTCAACGGCCTGGTCTCGCCCCCGGGTGTGTCGGTGCTGCTGGGCGCGTTCCTGTTCGGCATCGGCATGCAGCTGGGCGGCGGCTGCGCCTCGGGCACGCTGTTCGCGGTGGGCGGCGGCAATACCCGCATGCTGGTCACGCTGCTGTTCTTCATCATCGGTTCGGTCATCGCCACCGCCAACTTCGGCTAGTGGTCGACCCTGCCCGCGCTGGCGCCGACCTCGCTCATCAAGACCTGGGGCTTGGCGCCCGCCATCATCGCCAACCTGGCGGTGTTCGCGCTGATCGCCTGGATCGCCACCGTGCTGGAAAAGCGCCGCCACGGCCACGTGATCTCGTTCGCTTCGCGCACCGCGCGCCCGGCCTCGCTGCTGCAAGGCCCGTGGCCGCTGATCTGGGGCGGCGTGGCGCTGGTGGTGCTGAACTTCGCCACGCTGGCGCTGGCCGGCCGGCCCTGGGGCATCACCTCGGCGTTCGCGCTGTGGGGCGCCAAGGCGCTGGACGCGATGGGCGGCGACGTGGCCACCTGGGCCTACTGGAGCAAGCAGGCCGCGCTCGGCGCGCCGCTGCGCCAGGACGTGACCACGGTAATGGATATCGGCCTGATGCTGGGCGCGCTGGCCGCGGCCAGCGCCGCCGGCAAGTTCGCGCCGGTCTGGAAGGTGCCCGCTCGCTCGCTGGCCGGCGCGGTCATCGGCGGCCTGCTGCTGGGCTACGGCGCGCGCCTGGCCTTCGGCTGCAACATCGGCGCCTACTTCAGCGGCATCCTGTCGGGCAGCCTGCATGCCTGGCTGTGGTTGCCGGCGGCCTTTGCCGGCAGCGCGCTAGGCGTGCGGCTGCGTCCGCTTTTTGGCCTGGCGGTGGAAAAGACGCCGTCGGCATCCAGCTGCTGAGAAACACTGTTCCAGCAACGGCCCCCGAAAGGGGGCTTTTTTACGTCCTCGCCCCGCAGCGCCAGCACTGGCGCGGCTTGTGGACGGGTTCGGGATCTCGGCACCATGCCGGCACGCGCCTGCCCGTTCACCGGTTTTACAGCCGCCGTGGTGTATGGTTGCTGCATTCCGCCCTACGGAGACAGGACATGCAATGGATCGCCGGCCGCTTCACGGCCTTTATCTTGACCCTGGTGGCCGCCGCCGCGACCACCATCCTGGTGTTCACGGACTCGTACTGGTGGCTGTGGGCCGCCGTGCCGCTGGTGCTGCTGGGCCTGCTGGGCGTGTACGACCTGATCCAGACGCGCCACGCCATCCGCCGCAACTATCCGGTGCTGGGCAACCTGCGCTTCCTGTTCGAATTCATCCGGCCCGAGATCCGCCAGTATTTCCTGGAGGATGACACGCAGGCCTCGCCGTTCTCGCGCGCGCAGCGTTCGATCGTGTACCAGCGCGCCAAGCGCGAGATCGACAAGCGGCCCTTCGGCACCCAGGAAGACGTGTACGGCGACCGCTACGAATGGATCAACCATTCCATGTCGCCCACCCACATCGGCGACACCGACTTCCGCGTGGCGGTCGGCGGCCCCGACTGCACCCAGCCGTATTCGATGTCGGCCTTCAACGTCTCGGCCATGAGCTTCGGCGCCCTGTCGGCCAACGCCGTGCTGGCGCTGAACGAAGGCGCGCGCCAGGGCAACTTCGCCCATGACACCGGCGAGGGCGGCATCAGCCGCTACCATCGCCAGCCGGGCGGCAGCCTGGTGTGGAACATCGGCTCGGGCTACTTCGGCTGCCGCGACGAGCACGGCGCCTTCTCCGAGGAGGCCTTCGTCAAGAACGCCTGTACGCCGCAGGTGAAGATGATCGAGATCAAGCTGTCGCAGGGCGCCAAGCCGGGCCACGGCGGCATCCTGCCAGCCGGCAAGGTCACGCCCGAGATCGCCGAGGCGCGCGGCGTGGCCCCCTGGCAGGACTGCAACTCGCCCGCCAGCCACTCGGCCTTCGACTCGCCCATCGGCCTGATGAAGTTCGTCGCCCGCCTGCGCGAGCTGTCCGGCGGCAAGCCGGTCGGCTTCAAGTTCTGCGTCGGCCATCCGTGGGAATGGTTCGCCATCGTCAAGGCCATGCTGGAAACCGGCATCACGCCCGACTTCATCGTGGTCGATGGCGCCGAGGGCGGCACCGGCGCGGCGCCCGTCGAATTCGTCGACCACGTCGGCACGCCGCTGCGCGAGGCGCTGCGCCTGGTGCACAACACGCTGATCGGCGTGAACCTGCGCGACCGCATCAAGCTGGGCGCCTCGGGCAAGATCATCACCGCGTTCGACATGGCCCGCGTCATGGCCATGGGCGCCGACTGGTGCAACGCCGCGCGCGGCTTCATGTTCGCCATCGGCTGCATCCAGGCCCAGGCCTGCCACACCGGCAAATGCCCCACCGGCGTCACCACCCAGGATCCGCTGCGCCAGCGCGCCCTGGTGGTGCCGGACAAGGCCCAGCGCGTGGCCAACTTCCACAAGAACACGCTGCACGCGCTGGCCGAACTGCTGGCCGCCGCCGGCCTGACGCATCCGAACCAGTTGCGCCCGCACCATATCGCGCGCCGCATCTCGTCCAGCGAGATCCGGCTGCTGTCGGCGCTGTTCCCGGAACTGGCGCCGGGCGAACTGCTGCGCGGCGAGTTCCGCCACCAGGTGTTCCGCGCCGGCTGGTCGATGGCGCGCGCCGACTCGTTCCAGCCGACCCACGACATCAGCACCGCGCTGGCGCAGGAATACGTCATGGCGCATCCGCCCCAGGGCACGCCGGCCTGAGCGCGGGATGGGCCGCCGCGGCACGCGTCGCCCGGCCTACAGCCAGCGCTCGAACATGCGCGAGAAGAACTCCATGAAGCGGTCATCCACGCCCCGGGCCCGCCAGGCCTCGGGCGTGATGCGCACCGACTCGGCCACGTCGCGCTGGAACAGCGCCTCCATCTCGGCCGCGAACTCCGGCCCCAGCACCACCGCGTTGACCTCGTAGTTCAGGGCGAAGCTGCGCCAGTCCATGTTGCTCGATCCCACGGTGGACCAGACGCCGTCGACCACCGCGGTCTTGGCGTGCAGCAGCGCGTCGCGCCGCTCGTGGATCTTCACGCCCGCCTTGAGCAGCTTGCCGTAATGGGAGCGGCCGGCATTGAACACCAGCGAGGAATCACTGAAGCCCGGCAGCACCAGCACCACGTCCACGCCGCGCTGCGCGGCCGCCGCCAGCACGTCGACGAAGGCGGGGTCCGGCACGAAGTACGCCATGGTGATGTGGATGGAGCGCTGCGCGCTCTCGAACGCGGACATCAGCGTCAGGTAGACGGTGTAGCCGTCGCTGCGATCGGGCTGGTTGGCCAGGATCCGCACCCGCGTCGGCCCGGTGGCCGGCGCGATGTCCGTGCCGCCGCCGCGCAGGGGTTCCTTGGCCTGCGATTGCCAGCCATCCTGGATCACCGCTTCCAGCTGGGCCACCGCCGGCCCCTCGATCCGCAGGTGCGTATCGCGCCAGGGCGCGGCCTGGGCGTCGGTCCGCTTCGCGTCGGGTCCGCTGCCCACGCCGCCCGACGCGCCGCTGCCGCCGGCGGGCGATGAGGCGTACACGGCGCTGACGTTGATGCCGCCCAGATAGCCCACCTTGCCGTCCACCACCAGGACCTTGCGGTGGTTGCGCTGGTTCGGCGACCAGCCGGCGCGGCTGCCGCTGACGGGGCTGACCGGATTGAAGACGGCGACCTGCACGCCCGCGTCGCGCAGGCGCTGGAACAGCGCATCGGGCGTCTTGAGGGTGCCGACCGCGTCCACCATCAACGCGACGTCGGCGCCGCGGTTGCGCGCCGCGATCAGGGCCTCGGCAAAGCGCGCACCCTCCTCGTCATCGTCGAAGATATAGGTTTCCATGTGCACGTAGCGCCGCGCCTGCGCGATCGAGCGCAACATGGCCTGGTAGGTGCTCGGGCCATCGGCCAGCAGTCGCACGCGATTGCCGGCCACCAGCGGCGCGCCGCTGACCGCTTCCTCGACGGCCAGGTGGCGCGCGAGGAAGTCATCCTTGGCATTGCGGGGATCCGCCGCGATGTCGTGGCCGCGGCGGTAGCTGGCCTGCGACGCATCGGCGGACAGGCCGGCCTGCGCCTTGCGGGCAGCGCGTTCCTGCGCATCGGGCACGCTGGCGCAGGCGGCCAGCAGGGCCGCGCAACAGGCCAGCGCGGCCGCGCGCACGGCGCATCGCCATGCGGTCCGCCCCTGCGCCGCCGGCGCGGGCGGGCCCGGCGGCGGGGCCGGAGGCGGCCTCATCGCACGGGGACTCAGCGCCGGTTGGCCAGCAGGCAGCAGCCCAGCAATACGCCCACCAGCGTCGCCACGCCCACCGATTTCCAGGCGTGCTCGTGCACGTATTCATCGGCGTAGGCCTTGGCGCGGCGGGCGCGCTCGCGCGCCACGCCTTCCCAGTCGCCCGCGGATTCGCGCGCCTCGGCCAGCTGGCGCGTCAGGCGCGCGCGCGCCGCCTCGATTTCAGAGCCGGTATATGAGGCGGTCGAACGCAACAGGTCTTCCGTACCGGCAAGCAACTCGTGAAGGCTGTCGTTCACGCGGTCGCGGTGCAGGGCCATTTCGGCGCGTTGGTGCTTTCGATTCATAGTCGCTCCTTGTCGCGGGTTGCTCAGGGGGGCCTTGCGGCTTGCCGCCAGGCCGTGAACCCATTGTGGCCATTCCCGCCGCCGCGCGCCCGAGCTTTCGCAACCAGCCGTTAACCGATATTTCAGTGGCGCGGCGCTTGCTGAGCCCGGCAGGCGCGGTGACGGCCATAGGTACCGTCCCCGTGTGCGGACGGCCTTTCCGCCCCCGCCAATTTCGTAAAAGTCCATTGCATTTCAGTGGCTTAACTTGACACCGGAACCCCTCTGGCGGCCACAATGTGTTTTTGCAATGCGCTTCATCAGCCTCAAAAAGGAACTGAACGCATGGTCTCTCCCTCCGCCCTGCTCGCCGGCGCCGCCCCGCGGTTCCTGGCGCCGCAACCCCAGCCCCTGAACGCCGAGCAGCAGGAATTGCGCGACGGACTGCTGGATCATCCCGCCCATATCGATCCCAAGTTTCTCTACGACGCGCTCGGCTCGTCGCTGTTCACCGCCATCACGCAATTGCCGGAGTACTACCCGACCCGCTGCGAGGCCGAGATCTTCGCGCGGCACGGCCAGGACATCGCGCGCCACATCGGTCCGGTGCAGGCCATGATCGACCTGGGCGCGGGCGACTGCGTCAAGGCCGAGCGGCTGTTTGCCAGCCTGCGCCCGCGCCATTACGTCCCCATCGACATTTCCGCCGACTACCTGCAAGCCGCGGCGCGGCGGCTGCGCCTGTCGTATCCCGACCTGCGGATCACGCCCATCGGCCTGGACTTCTCCCAGGCGCTGGCGCTGCCCGCCGACATCGGCGCCGAGCAGCGGCTGTTCTTCTATCCTGGCTCCAGCATCGGCAATCTCGACCCGGACGCCGCGCTGGCCATGTTGCGGCGGATCCAGCGCCAATGCGCCGGCGGCGGGCTGCTGGTCGGGGTCGACCGCGTCAAGCCCAGGCAGGTGCTGGAGCCGGCCTACGACGACGCCCTGCACCTGACCGCGGCCTTCAACCTGAACCTGCTGCGCCACGTCAACGACCTGCTGGGCAGCGACTTCGACGTCGACGACTGGCGCCACGTGGCGCTGTTCAACAGCGATCAGTCGCGCATCGAGATGCACCTGGAAGCGCGACGGCCCGTCACCGTGGCCTGGCCCGGCGGCCAGCGGCGCTTCGACGCGCAAGAGCGCATCCATACCGAGAATTCGTACAAATTCACGCCCGAAACGTTTACCGAGCTGCTGCAACGCGCGGGCTACCACGACATCCGCCACTGGTCGGACACCCGCGGCTGGTTCTCGGTGTTCAGCGCCCGTGCCTGACGTCGCGCCCCCTCAACCCGCCCCTGGAGGATCGCCATGGAACCTGCCTGCCTGCTGACCCACCCGGCCAACGGCCCCTACGCCGCCGGACAGGCCGGCCAGCACGACCGGTACGATGCCGTGCGCGCCACCACCACGGCGCTGGCCGCCCCGTTGAGTCCGGAGGACTGCCAGGTGCAGTCCATGCCGGACTGCAGCCCGGTCAAATGGCACCTGGCGCACACCACCTGGTTCTTCGAGACCTTCCTGCTAACGCACTTCCATCCGCCCTGCCCCGTGTTCCACCCGCAGTACCGGATGCTGTTCAACTCCTACTACAACGCCATCGGCGCCAAGCACCCTCGGCCGCAGCGCGGCCTGCTGACGCGGCCGCCGCTGGCCGACGTGATGCGCTATCGCCAGCATGTCGACCAGGCCATGCACGACCTGATCGCGCGGCTGGGCGGCAACGATCCGGCCTTCGACGCCTTGCTCGAGCTGGGGCTGAACCACGAGCAGCAGCACCAGGAGCTGATCCTGACCGACCTCAAGCACCTGTTGTCCGCCAACCCGCTCAAGCCGGCCTACGTGGCCTCGGGTTCGCCGGCGCTGCCGCCGGGCACGCCCGCCGGCTGGACCCGCTACAACGGCGGCGTGGTCCGCATCGGCCACGACGGACAGGGCTTCGCCTTCGACAACGAAGGCCCCGCGCACGACGTGCTGCTGGCGCCCTTCCACCTGGCCGACCGCCTGGTGACGCAGCACGAATACCTGGCCTTCATCCGCGACGGCGGCTACAAGCGGCCCGAACTGTGGCTGTCGCTGGGCTGGGAACGGGTCTGCGCGGAAGGCTGGCGCGCGCCGCTGTACTGGGAAGGCCAGCGCGACGACTGGCGCGTCTTCACGCTGCGCGGCATGCAGGAGCTGGAATTGCAGGCGCCGGTCACGCACATCAGCTACTACGAAGCCGACGCCTATGCGCGCTGGGCCCGGGTGCGCCTGCCGCGCGAGGCCGAGTGGGAGCATGCCGCGCGGCAGTTGCCCGACGGCGCCTGGTCGAACCGCGCCAATCTGCTGGAAAACGGCCACCTGGATCCGCGTCCCGCGCCCGCCCGATTGAGCAGCGGCGGCCCGGCGCAGCTGTTCGGCGATGCCTGGGAATGGACCGCCAGCGCCTACGATGCCTACCCGGGCTTCAAGCCCGATGGCGGCGCGGTGGGCGAGTACAACGGCAAGTTCATGTGCAATCAGTACGTGCTGCGCGGCGGCTCCTGCGCCACGCCGCGCGGCCACATCCGGCCAAGCTACCGTAATTTCTTCCCGCCGGAAGCGCGTTGGCAGTTCTCCGGCATCCGCCTGGCGCGGGATGCCTGAGGGCGCGTCAGGGGGGCCTGCGCGGGACGGCACGCGGGCCCAAACAAAAAAGCCCGCCCCCTACTTGCAATCCTAAAATTTTCCGTGCTAGAATTTCGTTCTTCGTTGCTTGGCTTTCATTGAAACCGGCGACGATAGGGATGGCGCATTAGCTCAGCCGGTTAGAGCGACGGAATCATAATCCGCAGGTCCCCTGTTCGAATCAGGGATGCGCCACCAGAGAATTCAAAAAGGCCTTCACGCAAGTGAAGGCCTTTTTTCATTGGATCGCCGGATCCCCCCTCTGGCAGCCACCTCTGTCTCTGGCCGTGACGGGCACGGCCTTCACACATTTCCACATAATCCCCACATTTTTCCCGCATACCCGCACGGTCCGCCCTCTTAGAATCTTCGCCCACCACGCCCCCGCGGAGAATCTGACATGCCCCCCAGCCGCATTCAAGTTTCGTGCCTCGCGCAAGCTTGCCGCCCCGTTGCCCCGGCCGTTACCCCAGCTGCACCTGGCCACCAGGCTGCCATCAGGACCGGTATCGCTGCAGTCACCGCGCGCGCCATGCTTGCCGCGGCCCTGGGCCTGAGCGCCGGCCACGCCTGTGCCGCGCAAGGCGGCGTGCAGGCATCGAGCGTCACCTACGCCCCCACCGCGGCGCAGCTACAGACGGTGGAAATGCTCAAGCAGGCCTCCATCGACGCCTTCGCGCCGGCGGAATTCGCCCGCGCCGGCAAGACGCCGCTGCCCTATCGCCTGGTATCGCCCATCGCACCCGAAAGCGGAAAAAAATACCCACTGGTGGTGATTTTCCACAGTTCAGGCGGCGTCGGCAGCGACAACCTGCTGCCGCTGAACGCGTTCACCCGCGCCTTCGGCTCGGCCGAGTCGCGCCGCGATTTTCCCGCCTACGTGCTGGTGCCGCAGACGCCGGGGCGCACCGCCAACTATGAAAAGGACGGCCATGGCGTGCGGATCTCGAAGGCCGGCGCCGACCTGCCCGACGTCATGCGGCTGGTCGAGGACATCGCCAGGCACCATCCGGTCGACGCCAGGCGGATCTACGCCGTCGGCTTCTCGATGGGCGCGTCGGCCGCGCTGGACGCCGCCGTCGCGTCACCCGGACGCTTCGCGGCCATCGTCGCCATGTCGGGCGTGCCGCCGGAGCGCTCGCTCGCCAGGCCGCTGGCGGGCGTTCCCACGCTGCTCATCCACGGCACCGCCGACCAGGAGAATCCCTACGAGGGCAGCCAGATCTGGGCCAAGGCCCTCGCGGCCGCGGGCGGCCATCCGGTCTTCATCACCTACCAGGGCATGGATCACCGCATCGCGCCGGAACTGCTGACCGCCAGGCCCTGGCGCGAATGGATGTTCCAGCAGAAGCAGCCATGACGCCGCGCGGCGCGGGGCGTCATGGCCCCGCGCCGGCCTTCCGTGCGGCGATCAGGGCTTGACCACCATGTCGCGGCGCCGCCCGCCCCAGGTCGCGCACAGGCTGGCCACGAACGCGCCGATCAGCATGGAGGCAAAGCCCCACAGCGCAAACGCCGCGGCGGCCTTGCGTGCCGTGTCGGCCGCTTCGCGCGCCTTGCGCTTGGCGTCATCGGCGGCCTGACGGGCCTGCTGCAGCGTCTGATTCACGCGCTGCTGCGCGGCGGCGGCATCGATGCCCGCCTGCGCCGCGATCACGCGGGCCACATAGTCGCGATCCGCCGGCGTCATGTCGCCGCGCGCCAAGCTCATCGCCACGATGCGTCCGACTTCGGCGCGGGCCGCGCCGCGGTCACCGGCGGCATCGGGCCGCTCGTTGCGCAACAGGACGTCCGTGAAGTAATCGCCAGCGCCGTCCGCGCCGCCGGCTGCCGCCCCCGCGCCGGCAGCGGCGCTCGCGGTCACCGCCGCGCCCGCCCCGGCCGCGATGGAAGCGCCGGCCTTGGCCGCGCCCGATGCCAGCGTGGCGATCGCCGAGCCCAACAGCGCGGCGCTCACGACCGCGCTCAGCGCCCACACCAGAAAGCCGTGCGCGGTGTCGCGGAAATAGACCTCGTCGCCGTGCACGTCGGCCCATTTGGTGCGCAGCCGGCCGGCGACATAACCGCCGACGCCATAGGCCACGATCTGCGTGAACAGCATCCAGACGATCAGGCCGATGCCTGCCGCGGGCGCGGAGACGCCTTCCCCGCTCCAGGGCGAGACCGACAGGAAGCCCAGGCCGGAGCCGCCCGCGAACAGCGCCAGCGACAAGGCCGCGGCGATGACGGCGCCGGCGAACACCGCCGCCCAGGACACGGCGGACACCGCCGATTCCCGCACCGGCGGCACGCCGTCGTAGGGCCGGTTGGCCGAGAGTGCATTTTCCATGGTGATTCCTCGTTCACATTGCGCGCCGTGGCGCGGGACCGGACTGGCTCAATGCCAGAACAGCGCCAGCAGGATGATGATGGGAATGGGTACCCCCAGCAGCCATAACAGGATCGAACGCATGCAAGCCTCCTTGGGTGTGGGATGGGATTCGGTGGCGCTCAGGCCAGGTCGATCGTGCCCGGCGCGCGCGGATCGGGCGGCGGCGGGACGACGTCGGGCTCGCCCGGATCATCGGGCGCATGGTTGGGATTGGGTCGCGGGTCGTCGGGCCGGGCCGGATGGCCGGGCAGCGGCGGATCATCGGGCGGCACGTCGTCGGGCGCGCCCGGCGGGCGGTGGTCGGATGGGAACATGGCGGATCTCCTCGGCGCGTCTATCGCGCTGGTCCGCTGCCCAGCAACTGCCGTGCCCGGCATGCCGACCGCCATCGGCCCGACGCAAAAAAGCCCTCGGACGAGGGCTTGCGGGCATGGCCGGCGCGGGTCAGGACTTGGACGGCTTGCCGTCCCTGGCGGGTTCCACCCCGTTCGGATCGCTGTTGCCCAGGAATTCCACCACGGCGGCCTTGCCGGCGGCGGAGGCCTCGTCCTGGCTGGCATAGCGCCGTTCGGAATAATTGGTGCTGCGCACATTGCCGGTGTCGGGGTCCAGCAAGGTGATGATCCAGGCGAATTCGCCCGGCAGCAGCTGCCTGACCTGCAGTGTGGCGCGCGTGCCCGGGCGGAGTCGTTGCGGCATTTCGCGATCTGGAGAGTGGGTGGACGCCGCCATCGTAGCGCAAAGCGCGGGCGCGGCGGGCCTCGAAAAATGCTGCGCCGCACACCGATTTCATGCTGCAAGGTGCGCGGCGAAAACGCCACAGCGCCCGCCAGAGCCAGGAAAACCCTAGCGCCACACCCTGCCATACAGGCGCACAATCAGACTAAACGTAGCGACGAAGTGACAGACCGCAGTAGCGGCGCCGCATCCCTTTAATCAGGCGAGGACGGAGACATCATGACTTACGTAGCAGTGGTAATCAGCTGTTTGATGGTTGTGGGTATCGTCGCGTTGGTGGTTCAAACGATACAAAGCGCGGGGCCCGAGCCCTGGCTGAAGATATCGGCGGCCATCGTCAGTTCCCTGTTCGCATCCCTGTTGCTCATTCCGCTCGGCTACGCCGTGGCGCAGACCATCGCCCTGGATTGAGCTGACGGGTCCTCCCGGATCCCCGTCATCCGATGCGCCTGAAGGCCACCCAGGGGCTACCCGCCCCGGGCCGGCCTGCCGCGCGTCGCCGCCCAGCAGATCAGCGAACCGGCGGTGACCATCGCCACGCCTTGCCAGAATGTCATGGTCAAGCGCGTGGACAGCCATACGGCCGCAAAAAAAGTCGACAACACTGGCGTGAAGTAGGACGCCGTGGCCAGCAAGGTCAGATTGCCGTTGAGAATGCCCACGTTCCAGAGCGCGTAGCCCGCGGCCATGGCGCCGCCCGTCACGCACAGTTCGAGCACGGCGGGCCAGGCGAACGGCAGCGCCGGCTCGGCGCTGAACCCGTATTTGATCCAGAGCACGGCCGCGGTCAGCATGAAGAACAGGGCCACGCCGTTCTTGCCATCGGCATAGCGTTTCGTGACGTTGCAATAGACGGCCCAGATGACGGCGCCGCTGAACGCCAGGCCGTAACTGAGGGGATTGCTGGAGACATTGGCCGCCACGCGCGCCCAGGAAACGCCGCCGTCGCCGCCGACCACCCAGACGATGCCGCACAGCGACAGCGCGATGCCGGGCACGACCCAGGCGCTGGCGCGCTGGCCGTTGATCAGGATCGCCAGGATGACGGTGAAGCACGGCCACAGGTAGTTGACGATGCCCAGCTCGATCGCCTGGCCGCGATTGGCGGCGAATCCCAGCGACAGCGACAGGCAGATTTCATAGGCCACGAACAGCAGGCTGCCGGAAACCAGGTAGGCGCGCGGGAATGAACGCACGCGGGGCCATCCGAGCAACAGGACGAGGAAACCCGAACCGACCGTATAGATCAGGGCCGCGCCGCCGATCGGCCCGAAGCTCTCGCTGACGCTGCGAATCAGGCCGACGACGGTGCCCCACAGCACCACGGCCATCAATCCCATGAAAGTCGCCGTGTTCCGGCTGGGAGCAGATTGCATTACTTTTTTCCGATTTCCCGATGTCCATCCAGGGCGCCGCGCCGGGGCGCGCGCCAGAACGACGCAGTGTAGCGAAAACAGGGAAACCGCCGCGGCAGGGCCGGCACGGGAATTGCAGGCCGGCGCGGCGCGACCGACCGAAGATCAACAAGAAGGAGATCTCGCCGCATGACCATCTCTGTACGCAGGCTGAGCGACGTGCTCGCCACCACGGCATCCGGCCGGCTCTACCGGATCGAAGTGTTCTCGCACGCCGACCGGCGCGCGGGGACGCCCATCACGACCGGCTACATTCTCAGGACCACGGAAGGGGAGCGCGTGATCGCGCTGGGCGAACGGCGCTACCGCCTGAAATCGGGCGAGGTGCTGACCGCCCTGCCGCCCGCCGCCGCGCCCCGCCACGACGCCTGATGCGCCCGTCGCGGCCGCCTCAACGCTCGTCGGACGCCACCCGCCGCTTGCCCAGGCCCTTGGCCCGGTACAGGGCGACGTCGGCACGCTCCAGCAACTGCAGCATGGTGACGCCCGACTGCGGATAGACGGCAATGCCGACGCTGGCCGAGACCGCGACGCGGATCTTGGGGTACGGCAACGAGAGGCTCTCGACCAGGGACTCGGCCACCGCCTGCGCGTTTTCCTGGTTGGCGCCAAGCAGCAGCACGGCGAACTCGTCGCCCCCCAGCCGCGCCGCCACGTCCGAGACACGGATGGCGTGGGCCATGCGATCGGCGGCTTCCTTCAGAACGGTATCGCCGGCGGCATGCCCATGCAGGTCGTTGACCGCCTTGAAACCGTCCAGGTCGATCGCCAGGATGGCGAAGGTCTCGCCGCTGCGCTGCGCCACCGCCAGCTCGCGCAACACCAGCTCGCCGAACAGCACCCGGTTGCACAACCCGGTCAGGGGATCGTAATGCGCCAGATGCTGCGCGTGCGCCAGCATGCGTGAAGCCTGCAGCAGCGCCGTGCCGACCTCCTCGGCCTCCTTGACGCGCGTGCCGGGCAGTTCGACGGTGCGGCCTTCGCCCAGCGCCAGCGCCGGGCCGACCAGCCCCTGCACCGCCGACGTCAGGCGGTTGGCCAGCCGCAAGGCCAGCCACAGCCCCAGCCCGAACGCCGCCAGCGTGCCCAGCGCCAGCCAGGCGATGGAGCGGTACAGGTCGGTCGTCACCAGCGTCATCGGCGCGCCCGCCGCCACCGTCCAGCCGGTCAGGCCGGAACGGCTGAACGCGGTGTAGACCGGCGTGCCTTCCTTGGTGGTCGATTCCAGCGAGCCCTCGTTCTCCAGCTGCACCGCCCGCGCCAGCGTCGGCACGGCCTTCTGGCCAACGAATTTCTCGGTGTCGCGCGTACGGGCGATGATGGTGCCGTTCTTGTCCAGCACCGCCGCCACCCAGCCGTCCGGCAGCCCGCGCCGTCCCAGCACGTTGCCGATGCGGTCGGGCGACAGGCCGACGTTGAGGCTGTAGATGACTTCGTCGCCGCGCACCACCGGCACTCCCAGCGCGATGGTCGGCACGCCGCTGAGCGCACCGGTGAACAGGCTGCTCAGGACCGGCTCGCGCGCGCGGAACACCCGGGCCAGCTCCTGCGACACCCCGGAAGGCGGCAGGGGCGTGCCGTAGGGCACCATGGTATTGACCACCTGGTGGCCTTCCTTGTCGGTCAGCACATAGCTGTCGACGATCTGGAATTTGATGGCTTCGCGGGCGCGCTGGTGGAACCCCGCCAGGTCGCCGCCCACCAGGTCCGGGGACGACGCCAGCATCTGCAAACCGGCTTCGACGCCGGTCATTTCCCGGTCGAGAATGGCGGTCAGATTGCGGGCCAGGAAAATCGTATCGCGGAATATCCGCTCTTTCTGGATCAGGTAGCTTTCGTAAACGGCGATCGAAGACACCACCAGCGCCGGTGTAATACAGGCGAACACCAGCACCAGCAATCCGGTTCGCATCGAATACCGGAGCTTCGGGCGGACCCGCGCGGCGACCAGGCTTTCGCCGTCTGCCATATTATTTTTCCCTGCCGCGCATTTGCACGGGGCAAAACGCTTGCCGACACTGCACCCTCTGACCCATCGCGCCTCTCCTGGAACAGTCATCCGGGCCGGCGGCCCGAAGGGACGGAAAACCAGAAATTATTGCAGAACCAGACCGCAGCAAACCATCCATCGACCCGACGGCGCCGGCAAATAGGCGCGCCGACGGTGGAAAAAATCGCGTCCCCAATTTACCTCAAAAACAAAGCCGGGAAATCATTTCATTATGCTCGAGCACCTGCCGGCGTATTGCCGCCGGCGTCGCGTCGACCTCGGCGGCGGAATTGAAATATACCGGCCGGGCATGGTCACAATATTCAATCCCGGTCCGCGGGGGGAGCGATCCGCACCCAGTCAGACTTGAGCCGATCAGCCACGGCATCGTCATCGCTGCGAGCCACTTTTTCCTGCACATCCCTGGCCTCCTTGCGGGCCTGTCCCGCCCGCGCCTGGAGGCGGGCCTCACTGTCCGAGCGTTCCTGCGCCCGGCCCATGGCCCGCCCCCGCCAATACACCCCGGCGACGGCGGCCAGGGCCGCCAGCACTGCCGCCATCAAGCCGAGGCCCCGCTTAATCCACTGTTGCAACATGCGCCATGCTCCTGTCGGTCCGCGTCCGGATGGCCGTCACGGCCTGCTGGTAAAGGCCGCCCCAGCTGTCCGGCTTGGGCTTGCCCGGCCGCCAGGTGCGCAGATACAGCGCCCAGGCCGCCTGCGTGTCGCCGACCGGCGGCAGCGCCTTCGGATCGGTCCAGAGCAGCAGCCGCGCGACGCCGGCGGCCAGCACGTCGTCGTACTCCAGCGCCGCATAGATCGCATCCGGATCGCCCGCCACGCTGCGCGCCTTGCACAGCGTGGCCAGGTGATCCCTGCTGGCCGCGTGCAGGAACACGCCCCACACGCCGCCGCGGCTGGCGCGGGTGCCCTTCTCGAATTGCCAGAAACCGCGGGCGGGCCCGCCGATCTGGCGCCGGTGCACGAAGCGGCTTTCCTGCAGGCCAATGGCCAGCAGCATGCAATCCGCCGCGGGCGTGTTCATGCGAGCGGGCAACAGCGCCATCGCCGGCCGCAGCGCGTCGTCCATGATCTGGTCAAGCGTCATGCCTGCCCTCCTTGTCTGTCTGGGTTTCCATGCCCAGCGTCTTGCGGCGGATCTCGACCGCCCAATCCACCAGGTCCTGGTTCTGCAGCTTGGCGGTCAGGCGCAGATAGGCGCCCAGCACCCACCAGGCCGGCAGCCCCGCCAGCAACATGCACGGGCCGAGCACATAGAACATGGCCAGCAGCCCGTCCTCGCCCAGGCCGGTGCGTTGCGCCATCCAGTAGGCCGAGGACATCAGGTCGGGCATCCAGGCGATCATGCCGATCGCCAGCAAAGGCCCGAACAGAAATGAGCTGACCACCGTGCAGGCGGTGCGCGCGACGAATTCGCGCGGCGTGCGCGGCGGCATCAGCAACATGCCGATCAACGCCGCCATCGCGGCCGGCATGCCGAAAGCCAGCGCAATTTTCAGGGCGGCCCAACCGCCCAATCCCGTAGATGCCGGTTCCATGGTTACACCGCTCCTGTCGACGGTGCGCATTGCTGCCTCCCGTGAGCATCACGGGCGCCGCAGGGGCGCGCCGGATGAGAAAAATGAAATCCGGGCGACACTGTCGTCCGTTGGTTCCAGGCGCCGCCTGTATCCATCGTTACTATTGCGTTGTCTATTGGTCTTATCTCCCAGTCTGAATCGCCATGAAACCCTGGACCCGCCGCCAGCCCCGCCGCAAAGCCGCCCCGACCCTCGCCGAAGCGCTCTCCCGCTACCTGGTCGAGGTTTCCGCCACCAAGAAGGGCCATGCCTCGGAACAGTCGATTGCCCGCATCTGGCGCGCCACGCGCCTGGCCATCCGCCCGGTCGATCGCATCCGCAGTTCCGACCTGACGGAATTGCGCGACGAATGGCTCAAGGACCGGGCGCCGGCCACCGTGGTGCGACGCATGGCATTCCTGTCGCACGTCTACACGGTGATTCGCAAGGATTGGGGCTTCGACCAATTGGCCAATCCCGTCCAGCTGGTGCGGCGGCCGGCGGTCGACGACGCGCGCGACCGCCGGCTGTTTGACCGCATCACCTTGCGCGGCGTGTCGGATGACGACTGTCCAAGCAAGGAGCTTGAATGGATCATCCGCGCCACCCGCTCGACGGAATTGCCGACCATCCTGACGGTGGCGAAGGAAACCGGCATGCGCCGGTCTGAAGTGGTTGGCATCCAGCGCGAACACCTGGATCTCATGCATGGCGTGGTGCATTTGCCCCACACCAAGAACGGCCGCGCCCGCGACGTGCCGCTGACGCCTCGCGCCCGCGAGGCGCTGCGTCGCTGGGTCACCGGCAAACCAATGCGAGGCCGCATCTTCACCATGCAGCCCGGCTCGGTCACCCGCGCCTTCATCCGCGCGCGTCGCCGCGCGAGACTGGGGTACGAGCAGATGTGCCGGCGCTACGGCCGGCGGCCCAACGCGGCCTATTTCCGCGACTTGCGATTCCATGACCTGCGCCACGAAGGCACCTCGCAGCTCGCCACCGTGTTCCAGATCCACGAATTGGCCAAGGTCAACGGCAACGTCGACACGCGCATGCTGCTGCGCTACTACCACCCGCATGGACGCGAATTGGCCCAGAAGCTGGCGCGCAGCCCGCTGGGCCGCCGCCAGCTTGAGGAAATGCGGCGCGAGCGCGAGGCCGGCCTGGAGGCGCTGCCCCTGGCCGCCTGACGCCTACGTCGTCGCGGTCTGCTCGACCGGCGGCGGCTCCACCAACGTCAACCAGGCCGGCAACGTGCCCCAGCCCGGATAGCTGACCTTGCCGTCGGCGCCGTCATGCTCGGCGCCGATCGAATACGGCAGTCCCGTGGCCACCACCCAGAGCGGCGTGGTGCGATGGTCGTCGACCATGGTCCAGATTTCTCCCTGACGCAGGGCCCATTTACCGACGGACGGCGCGGGCGGCGCATCTTCGTACGCGCCGTAAGGGATATTGAACGTGCCGGGCGTGAGCGCCAACTCGTTGGCGACAGATTGATAGAGATACAGACCGTCGTTGTCGGTCTGGAATACGTCTTTTTGCATATTGCTTGTCCTTTTGAATGAAATTTGCACTGCAAATGCGCGGGTGATGGGTAGCCGGCAGGGGGCGGCGTATCAGCAACACAGTCATGGCATCTCCAATCGCATCAGCCCGAACCGTGTTGAGGCGGTCACAGGCACACAAGCCTGGGCCTTGCTCGACGGCTCTGGGATGACGACCGATGGCGCCGGTGGTGCGGAGACTCGCCCTGTCAACACCGCTTACCACCCGCGCGTCCATACCTGATGCCCTTTTCACTGTTAATGCGCGGGCGCATGCCTCTCGCCAGGCAGACGCCTTGCAAGGGCATGGTCATGAGCTTTGGGATCCCTTCACCGGCACAACCTCCGGCAGTGGCTCTTTGTCCGTATCCCTATCCACCAACCCCGCATCCGGGATATCGATCAACTATGCCTCGGGCAGTCTTCGAGAAGCGGGGCAAGGAGCACCCCGTATCGCCAAGGAAACACGCCCATCGAACGTCGCTTTTCTGCCCCAGATTCATGCCTGATTTCAAGCATGAATCCGCGGGTAATAGGCCGTGTTCATCGGCCGAACCCGGGCCACGTTACCGGAGGTGGGAACACCAGCGGTGCCCGGTGCGCTGCTGATCTTCATGCCGGACACCACCGTCGTGGGTTCAAGCCCCCAGAAGGCGGCACCGGTGGTCGAGTAGTCAGCAATCGACGACAGTCCGGTTGGACCGCCGTTCACTGCGATGGCGCTACCTGATTGTCGCGTACCAATAACTCTCGCATTTGCAGTGTCAGCGTCAGTTCCCGTAAAACGCCGGAACATATCGCGCAGATCGGGCACCCGGAATTGCGTCGCCGAATAGTCCGAAAACCAATGACTGCCGCGATTCGCCGACCACACGGCCTCGTTTTTCACCAGCCCCTGCTCCTGCGCATACCCCCACAGGGCGGCGTAGTCGGTCTTCGACAGCAGGCCGCCGATGGCATCGACTTCGCTGGCCAGCGGCAGCGAGGTATGGCCGTCCAGGGGACGGCCGCACAACGGCGAGCGGTAGCCGGTGAAATACTGCCCCGACACCCAGGTCCACACTTCCGCGCATTCCGAGACGATGATCGGCCCGACATCCTGCGTCGGCAACGCGGTAATCGAGTAGATCCTGGGGAAGTTGCCCGCGACGAACGCGGTGGTGGCCAGCCGGGTACTTTTGTCGCCCGCCGCCGGCGTGGGCGCGGTCGGCGTCCCGGTCAGCGCCGGCGACGCCGCCAGCGCGGCCACGAACTTGGCCTGCAGCGCCGCCAGGTCGCCGTTGTCCAGCACGTCCTGGCCGGCCTTGTCGGCGATGTACTGGCCGATCATGGCGGCCACGAACGAGGCCTGGCGCCAGACGGTGTTGAGTTCCTTCGATTTGGCCGTGCCGGCCGAGAAGCCGCCCAGCCTGGCGGCCAGCGCCTGGTAGTCGGCGGGAGCGAGCACGTTGGCGCCGGAAACGGTGCCGAAGGGAAGAATTTGATTGATAGCCACGAAATGTCCTTATTCAACCGGCAAAAAGCGAGCCCCAGAGTCCGCCGTCGAACCCGGAGATGTATTGGTTTTGAACGTCAAAACCGAACAAAGGCCCCTCAGCCGAGGGGATGACGTAGTAACTGACGCGCACGCCTTCCGGCTTGAGCGGGATGTACCCGCCGGTAAGTAGCGCCAGGAACAGCGCGGACGGCGGCGTACCGGCGACGCCGATATCCACCGACATGTCGCCGTTGTCCTGGATGAACACATGCGTGCCGCCACCGAAAATGCGGTCCAGGATCGCCGCCGATGCCTCCAGCGTGCCGTCCCAGTGGTTGGCCCCGATCTTGGCGCGCAACAACAGCCGATAGGTCTCGTCGTCCAGCTCGGTCAGGCCGCTGTCCGGATCGAATGGCCCCTGCCACACGCCCTGGTCGAAACCCAGGCCGTCGACGTCGTGCGAGAAGTAGATATTCGAAATGGGCGTCCGGACCTTCCGGTCCAGCCCTACCCAGCGCCCCACGGCGTCCAGCTGGACGCCGACGGCCAGATCCAGATCGAAGGCCGCCGGCATGGCGCCGTACAGCTCTCGCAGTCCGGCCGCCGCCCCGCACAGCGCGGTGACGGTGGCATTGAACTTGGGCTTGGAGCGGTAATAGGCCGACAGCCGCCCGAGATAATCGTCGGTATTGGCCATATCAGGTCACCGTGAGTTTGATGTCGTCCGGCGTCGCGGCGGCGGCCTCGTTGAAGGCCAGCGACACGTCAGGCGCGCCGTTGCCGGCGGGACCGCGCAGCGTCAGCCCGGAAATCTTGAACGTGCCATTGCCGGCCACGCCATTGGCCGCCGAAATGGCGTCGGCCCACTCCACCGACGCGCTGGCGCCGCCGCCGATCGCGACACCATTGATGTAGTCCGCGACCGCCCGCTGCACCGCCACGCCGATGGCCGTGGTGTAGCCCGGCAAGGCCCGCAGCTGCACGTCGACCGCCACCGGCACGATCGTGGGCCGGAAGAACCGGATGCGATGCGCGATGCCGTAGATGTCCGTCACGACCACCGTGGTGGTCCCGTGCGTGCCGGTCCCCGGCGTCTTCTTGGCGGCAATGGCCTGCGCGATCAGCGCCGCGTCGCCGCCATCGACCACCAGCGCGATGCTGTGCGGCGGCAGGCCGTGGGCGTCCGCCACCGCGCCGTCGTTCTCGAAGGCGGCGTGGCGCAACACGCCAGGCACCGACGCGACGGCCCCAATGGTGCCCTCCAGCACGCTGCGCGACGGCAGGGCCACCGAGACGGCCTGGCGCACCCGCAACGCGGCATCGCTCTCGACCGGCGCGCCTGGCGTTGCCGCCGCCGGGTTGACCACGGACTGCCAGCCCAGCGTCGGCGTGCCGATCTGGTTGATGCTGCCGGCCGCCGCGGTCACGGCGCCCAGCGCCTGGCTCTGGGCGGTGACGGTGATCTCGCCGCCAGGCGGAATCGTCACGCTGGCCGGCAGTTGCCAGCGGCCGCGGTTGGCATCCATCGCCACGCCATCGACGATGGTGACGCCGCCCTGCCCCACGATGCGCAGGTCCACCGACGAACGCGTCGCGGCGCCGCGCGCCAGGCCGTTGATCTTGACGTTGCTCGACAGCGCCGCGTTGGCGGCGGTGGCCGGCGAGAACGCGTTGTAGACGCTGATCGCCGCCGAGTTGGCTTCATGGATGGCCAGGGCAAAAACGGCCAGCAACTGACCGTCCTGGCTGTCCGCCTCCAGGTAGGTATCGGCGCCGTAGATGCCGCGGTACTGCTCCTTGAAATACTGCAGCACCTCGCCATAGCTCGGCGCACGGATGCCCGCGGCGTCGATGACCGGGGCTGTGGAAAGAATCGTCATAATGCCGCCTGCACAGTGGCCGTGCCATAAAGGGTTGAAATGGATGCCGTCACGCTCAAGCCGCGGGTTTGCGGGTCGAGCCGGCTCGAATACTCGGCCAGGTCGGTTACGCCTGCCGTGCCCAGGATGCGCTGGCGGATGGCCCAGTCGTAGCTGGCGCGGGGCTGCTTGCCCAGCACTTCGCCGTTCCAGGGCGTGCCTTCGGTCACGTCCAGGAACCACTCTCCGCGCGCCAGCATCAGCCGGGTCTTGACGGCCTGGGCCACGGCCTGCGCCGTATCGCGGTGGAAATCGGCCCGCGCCGAGCCGAACGAATAGTCGCCATCGGCGTCCAGTTTTCGGTAACGCATAGGAATCCTCAGTTGGGTGGCGTGGTCACCGCATTGGCGCCCTGCGCGGTATGGGTATGGGTATCGTCGACCCGCTTGCCGTTGGCCAGGATCTGGCCGATCACATTCAGCACGCCGGTGATCTGGGCGGTATTGCCCTGGCCGCCGCTGCCCACCAGCCCCGCCAGATAGCTGAGCAGGCCGTTCACCAGCACCTGTCCGGAAAACTCGGACACCGGCGCAACCACGTCGAAGCCGCCCGGCGCCACGATCTTCACCTTGCCGGCTGCCGGATCCAGTTCCAGGAAAGTCGAGCCATCGTCGCTGCGCAGCTGGGTCGCGCTGGTGCTGACCGCGGGCAGCACGCGAGGCTGCGAGCGCACGCCCACGTAGACGAAGCCGTCGGACAGGTCATGCATGCGCATCTCGGTCTGGTCCTGCACCTTGCCCGATTGCCACCAGGCGTCGATGCAGCGCGAGGCAAACACCACCAGGCACTCATCGCCCGCCTTGACCGGAAAGGTCAACGTGCAGTTGCCGCCCGAGGGGAAATACACCGGGCAATCCACCAGCAAGGGCAATTCCAGGCTGTGCTGCCGGCCCTCGGGCGTCTTGACCCGCGCCCGGATGGCGGGCTGCGCCGTGCACGTCATCGCCACCGGATCGAAGGCGCCGATGATCGCCGGCATGGCGGTCCAGGTCTGCGCCAGCGCGCCATGCAGCGCCGCGCCGATCGCGGCTTGCGGATCGTTCAAAGTCTCAAGTCGGTTCATGAATCTTCCTGCAGAGATAGGGCCGGACCGCGCTACTTGACGACGGCGGCAGGCTTGGCCGCGTCGCCCTCGGCGCCGGCCCGGCCCAGGTCGCCGGGAAACAGGGTGGCGTCGGTGGCCAGGCAAAGGACCTCCGTGTACCACTCGTCGTCGCGTGTGTTGCCTCGGTGCTCGACTTCCATCACGTAGTAGTAGCCATCGCCGCTGATGCGGCGCTGCTCGGTGCGATCGATCTCGTTCGCGTCCTTGCCCTCGGAACGGGCCTGGAAGCCATACTCGGCGATCCGGCTGTTGTCCAGGTTGACCAGCCCTCCCACGCGGATGCTGGGATTGAGCAGCATCCGCAGCTTGATGCCCTTCTCGGTCTGCTCCGGCATGCCCACCAGGCCGCTGTCGTGCGACAGCACGGGCACCGAGCCCGGCACATAGGCGGTTTCTGGGACCACCACCACCTTGCCGTCCTGGATGCTCCACAGCGTGTTCGCGCTGCCGCAGACATCCTGCAGATAGTCGCGCACCATGCCGGACATGACCGCCCCGCGGATCGACTTCTTGCCGCCCAGGTCGGGCACGTAACCCTGGCGTACGCCGTAGGGATTCATGGCCGAGCACAGCAGTTTCACCTTGTCGGCGCGGGAGCTGCCCTTGGGCACGGTGGCATTGACCACCGCGAAGTTGTAGGCCTTGTCGCCGTCGGCCGCGGTGATTTCCAGCACGGTCTCGGTGTCACCCGAACCGCCCCATTTGGCGCGCACCACGTTGCCATGGAAGATCACGCCATAGTTGCCTTCATAGCCTGCCTGCAGCACCACGCGGGTGAATTCGCGCTGCACCAGGCTGGCCGTTTCGCGGCTGGCGTTCATCACCTTGATGGTGGCGGTGTTGGGCGACTTGGCGTCGTTGCGCTTGATGCCGAAGCTGAAGCTCAGCGCCGACAGATCCAGCGCTTCCTCGTCGCCGACGATCAGCGAGACCTTCCGGCCCCACTGGCGCACGCCCTCATCGTCATCGACCGGATCGCCGTATACGGCGATCGGCTCCATTGTGGTCGTCTCAGCCATGTCAGTCCGCCACCCAATAGAGCTTGGCGCCACGGCCCAGGTCGGTGGCCGTCGGCGCGTCGTCGGGCGACTCCGCCCCCGTCACGCGCAGGCCGCCGGCGAAGCCCAGGTGCCGGTACTGTCCCAGCAGGTTCAGGCCCGTCACCAGCGGAATGCCGGACACCAGCGGCTGGCCGAGGTCATCGGCCACGTCCAGTATCCAGCCGTCGCGATACTGCAACGTCAGCCGGTAATCGTCACCGCCCAGCGAGATGGCGAACACCTGCGGGATCGGCGACAGAGGTATCTCGAAGTAGTTCATGCGGATCTCCTAGTTCCAATGCAGCGAGCCGCCGTTGGGCGCGGCCGCGGGCCGGGACGCTTTCACGCCCAGGTTCTGCTTGTCCGCGGTCTTTTCCTTCTCTTTCTGGTGCGCGTAGGGCGGCAGCGACGTGCTGCGGGTCTGCGCCACGATCACTTCGCGCAGCGTCACGGTCGCGAACACGGCGCCGGAGGTCTCCCGGCTGTTCTCGACCGCGATCTTCTCGATCAGCATGCTGCTGTAGCGGCGCCGGCTGGTGATCACATCCACCGGCTCGCGCGACTCCTGCAGACTGAGCAGCTGCGAATAGATCGCGGTGGCGTAATCGTCGGCGGCCGCCTTGCCATTGGCCACGTCCCTGGCCCGGGCGCCGCGCAACGCCTCGTACGAGGCGTTGCTCCAGGCGCACTTCATGGTCAGCGACAGCGGCAGCTTGAAGGCATGGTCGCTGATCGCCGAGCGGCCATAGGGGCCCGACTCCACCGGATGGCTGGTGATCTTCAGCGTATCGTCGTGCGACTCGGTGATGGTCGCCTGCACCACGATGTCGCCGATCTTCTTCGACAGCAGGCCCACCATGTCGGTGCCCGTGAAATTCGTGTCAGTCATAGGACCCCTGCAGGTTGCGCGTCAGGTCGGCGTTGACCCGGCTCTGTTGATTGGCCACGGCCGCTCCGGTCGCGCCGGGATCGGCCGACCCGTTGACGTAGATGGTGGTGGTGGCATTGACCGACACCGGCGCGGCGGCGGCCGGCGGCGCCAGCGCGGCGCCCCCCGCTTCGCCAAGCGCGAAGCCGGAGTGGTAGTCCCGCCACGGCTCGATCCGGGCGCCGTCCATGGGAGGCGGTTGCCAACTGCCGCCGGCCCCGTTGAAGCCCGGCTCCGCTTGCCCGAGGCCGAAACGCCCGTCGCCTTGCAGCGACTTCAGCGTGCCGTCCCCAAGCGTGCTGGGATACAGGCCCAGTCCCACCCCCACCGCCACCGGCGATATCGCCACGCCGCGGGCCAGGTTCTTGGCGCCGTCGACGATGCGGCCGATCCACGAGCTGGCGGAGGCCCACAGGGACTGCCCCCATTGCAACGCGGTGGCGCCGGCCGCCTTGACGCTGTCGACCACCAGCGCACCACCGCGCGCGGCCATATTGCCCATCCAGGACCAGACCGCGCCGGCCATGTTGCTCATCTGGGTGACGGCCGTCCGCCCCATCGAGGTCATTCTGCCGAACACGCCGCCCACGAAATTGCTGGTCGCGGTCCAGGCCCGGCTCACGAAACCGCTGATTTGGCCAGGCAGCGCGGCCAGCCGAGTACCCAGTCCGCTGATGATCGAGCGCATGCCGCCCAGTCGCGAGACCAGGCCCATCAAGGCCCCCACCACGCCGCCGCCGCCCAGCATCAGGAAGCCGCCGACCAGCACCAGGAGCTGCGAACTCAAGCCCCCGGTCAGCCCGTCGAGCCAGGTGATCATGCTGATCACCGGTCCCAGCAACGACATGATCGACAACACGAAATTGCCGACCTCGCCCAGCCGCTTGCCGGCCGTCTGGCCGTTCTCCTTGAACCAGGCCGAAATGCCGTCGAGCGTCTCCTGCAGTTTCGGGCCCATCGTCAGGAGCGCCTGCGCGAACATCGCGTTGACGGAGCCGCTCAATTCACGGATGGTGCCCATCAGCTGGTGCGCGCGTTCACCGGCCGCCTCGACGGTGCTGTTTTCCTGGGTATCGCGCTGCGCCGACAGGCGCTGCCCGAACTCGGGATCGCGCAGGGCCTCCATGACGCCCGGGTCCAGCCCCAGGCTCTCGCCCGTCGCCCGGGCCTGCGCCGGATCCATGCGCTTGAGCGCGTCGCTCAGCTCCAGCATCAGGTCGGCGCTGTTGCGCTGGGCGCCCGCGCCATCACTCGACGAGATGTGCAGCTGTTCCAGCAGCGCGGCGATCTTGGGATCGTCGCGCACGTTGCGGTGCAGCGCCTGGGTACTGCTGCGCATCGCTTCGACGGAAACGCCGAAGCCCTGCGCGACTGTCTCCAACGCCCGCATGTCCCGGCCCGAGGTGCCGCCCAGCTTGGCGGCGAAATAGCCTTGCTCGAACTGGGCGATCTTGTTCTCGGCGAAGTCGACGACGCTCTTCGCGCGGCCCGCGAACACCGCCAGCGCGTCGGCCAGGCTCTGCTTGCGCGAGTCGCCGATCGCCTGCTTGAGGTCCTTCAGGTCGTCCTTGTCGAGTTTGAATGGGCCCATCAACCCCGACAGGCTGATGGGCACGGTTGTATTAGCCATTTTTTTCTGCCATGTGGCGGCGGTACGCTTCCGCCTTGTTGTCTGCCCGGACCGACAGCGCGTCGTTCAGGAGCGCGATGTCGGCCAGGTCCAGGGTGCCGTCCTTGAGGGACTCGTATTGGCAGAGCCCCTCGAGGACCGGCGCCAGCAACCAGTCCTCGCCACCGGGCAGGCTCTTCAGCCAGCCTGTGTCGCCTCGGGGCTGCCGGTCTGGCTGGTAAGCAGCCCTTGAATAAAAGGCCCGAGGCTTGCCACGATGACGCGCACCGCCAGCGGCAGCATCACCGACAGGTCGATGTCCTGGAACATCGGCACGCGCTGGCTGGCCGACCAGATGGCGGTCCAGCCATGTTCCTGCTTGCGTTGGACCGCCTGCATGCAGGTGTCCAGCACATAGTCGGCGTCCTCGTCCTTCATCGCCGCCAGGCCGTCGGCCAGCGGTTGCAGGACATCGGCCATGCCGCCCGGATCCTCGGTGATCCCGCGCCCGCCCGCCGCGAGGCGGACGAACACGGGGATCAGCGTAGGAACGATCGGAGCGATGCGGCGCGACACGTGGAACTGTTGCTTGGCGCTCAGTTTCCCGATGGAGTACCGGTGGCCGTTCAGATCAAGTTCCTGTGACATGGCTTAGTAGATTCCCAGGATCGTGTCGATCTTCGCGGCGTCGAACGTCCACTTCACCACGTCGCCGTCCTTCTTGTAGGTCAGATCGGGCTTCTTGCTGAAGGCGCAGGAACGGCACGCCGTCACGTCGCCCGTGGCCGGGTTGGTGATGGTGATCAGGTTCTTGCCCCACAGGCGGCTGTCCAGCGACTGGGCGTCGTACAGGGCCTGCAGCTGCGCGTTGACCGGCGAGGTCTTCAGGTAGCTCAGCGTGACGGTGCCGCTCTTGTCGGCGCGCAGCGTGTGCATGACTTCGCCGTCGGCGCCCACCGTCATGGCGCTTTTCTCGGCCTTGGCGGCGATGGCGATGCCTTCATCGGCCACGCCCGAGCCGGAACCCAGCGAAATCACCCCGCCCGGGCCCACGAGACTGGCGCTGATATCAGCGAACGAATAGGTAGACATCTGCTACTCCTGTTTAGCGGTTGACCGTGACCAGAACGTCGACGGTGTGGATGGCGCCGGCTTCCTTGGCGGCGACCTGGAACGGGACGGCCTTGCGCGCTTCGCGGTCGGCCTGCGACTGGGTGGCGATCGCCGGCGCGTAGACGTAGTAGCCCTTGGCCAGCGTGTCGCCCTGCTTGAGAGCGCCGAAGCCGGCCGAGTTCCACACGCCCGGGGCCAGGTAGCCGTTGTTGACGGCGGCCTCGCACGCAGCCTCGATCACCGAGGCGATCAGCTGGTTGCCGGCGTCGGTCTGCGGCACCTTGGTCGGGCTGGTGTACAGCAGGTTGTAGACGTCGGTCTGGACGCGGTTGCGGAACCAGATTGCGTTGTAGACCGAGTCGATGAAGATGCCGCTGGGCGTCACGCCGTACTGGATGATGGCCGTGTCGTTGTCGTAATTGACGAACACGTTGCAGTTCTTGGCCGCCAGCGTGTCGGCCTGGCTGCTGCTCAGGGTCTCGGCGACGATGCCGGGCTCCTGCTTGTACATCAGCGTGATGGTGGTGTTGTTGGCGTTGAAGTTCACCGTCAGCATGCGGCCCAGCAGCGAGGCCACCGCGTACGGATTGGCGCTGGAGAACTGCACGATCGAGTACTTGTACTTCAGCGCCTTCAACTGGCTGGCGATGTCGTCGTGGTTGGTCGGGTCCAGCACCTGCGGCGCCTGGGTCGACACGCCATACAGGTGGCGCTGGTCGGCCTCGATCAGGGCGGCCACGGCCAGGTGCTGCGCGCTGGTGATGTCGGCGTCGGCGAAGGCCAGGCCCAGGAACTTGTTGGCGAAGCGGTCCAGGAACAGCGACACGGCGTCCACCGGGGACTCGGCGACGACGCCGGCCACGGGCGCCGAGGCCTTGGCCGCGGTCAGGCCCAGCATCGACGAGATGTCGGTGCCGGCGCCGGCGGCCGAGGCGTAGCCCAGCGTCGACGTGGCGCCCGAGGTGTTCGAGGTCACGACGAACTGCGAGCCGTTCCACAGCACCGATGCCGAGGCCAGGGCCGTCGAGATGATCGTGGCGACGCCGTTCAGGTTGGTGGCGCCGGAGAAGTCCAGGCCATTGACCGTCTTGGCGGTGCCGTCGACGGTCAGCGTGAAGGCGCCCGCGGTCACCGCGGTCCAGGCCGACATCTGCTTCTCGGCGGCCGACAGCACGGCGCCGCGCAGCGTGGCCGAGGTCGCGCCCTTGGCCCAGCGGCCGATGTACAGCTGCGAGGGCTGGGGCGTCTGCTGGAAGTACAGCAGGGCCGCGCGGTACTCGGGCGCGCTGGTGCCGAAGTCGGCGGCGACGGCGTCGATGCCGCCATAGGAGCGCATGCGCTCGCCGGTGTCGATGACCGCGGACGAGCCCAGCAGCAGCGCGGTGTTCAGGCTCGCGCCTTGCGCCGCGAGCGGCGACATGTTGATCGTGACGTTGATCAGGCGTGATACCGGCAATCCATTAGCCATGGTAAATCCCTTAATCTTCAAGGTGGTTGATGTTGTCCGTCGGGGACAGCGACGCGGCATGCGTCGTGACTTGCGCCGACAGGAGATTCAGGACCGGATAGCTGCGCGTGACCCGCCGCGTGAAGTGCAGGGTCATGTCGAACTGCCGTATCCACTGCTGATTCACCAGTTCATGCCTGGCCAGGATCGGCCCCGCGCCGCCGACCGCCATGCCTTGCGTCAGCAAGGGCTCGCGGTTCTGCGGCACGGCGGCGCCATCGCGCAGCAACGCCGCATGGCGCAGCGCGCGCGGTCCGTACATCGAGCAAAGCACCTCGATGTCTTCGTGCCGAACGTATGAATCAGATCCTTCCCCGGTCGGGTCGTGGGCAACGACCGGACCGGCGTCCGCGGTTTGCGACCGGATGTCCATCAGGCACCAGGTATCGGTTTGCGCGGGCGGTTCCACGCCGGCCGCGGGCCAGTGTGTGCGAACCATGTCTGCGGGCAGGCCGGACACGCCGGCAATGAACCCATGCAACAGCGCCTCGAGCTCGGCATCCTCCAGGGGCGGAGAAATGGCGATCGGCGCCAGGTAGCCGCCGGTGGCCGAACTATTCGCCATGCGTCGCTCCTTTGTCGTGTTGAGATGCCCGAGGGCGGGTTTGGGGGAATCCAGAGGCCTGGAGGCGGAACGCCGACTTTGCTGCGCCATCGGCGCGGTGCCGCGTTGCGTAATGCGTGCGGCCGGGTTGCGGCGGATTCCGGCTGTCGCCCACCGGGCTGCCGCCTCAAGCCATTCCAGGTCACCGCGGGCGGGAGAAAGGCCCGGTCATGGAAGGAACGGCGAGGCGGCAGGCCGCTGGGCCCCGCCTTGCGGGCGGCGCCAAGCAAAACGCCCCGCGCTCTCGAAGAGAACGCGGGGCGCGCAAATGAAAAAGGCCCGCCTGTGGCGAGCCTGTCTCGGGGAACTGCAAAGAACGCGAGGGACGCGTATCCGGCGATTCATCCGCCTTCCGGCGGTGGCCGGGCACACGTACCCTCTCATAAATAAGGCCCGCTGTCGGCGGGCCTGGTTTGCTTGCTGCTTGTTTGTTGCTTATTGCTGCTTGCTTGTTTGTTTGTCGCTTGATTGTTTGTTGCTTGTTGCGGGCTTGCTGCGGCCCGGAAAGTCCGTCGGCGTGAACCGCGACGCCATGAACGAATTGTGGCGCAACACCTGCCGCCCAAGCAATCCCGGCATGTCGCACCGCGTTGCACCGTTATCCGGCGGGTGTTTCGCGTGAGCCTGGCTTGTGCCAGATGTGCCTGGCGTCTGCCAGATGTCTGCCTGGTATGTGCCTGGTGTCTGCCTGGCTCGGCCCCGCGTCACGCTGCGTCATGAATGGCGCCTTCGCACGAACGTACCCTCTCATAAAAAAGGCCCGCGGTGGGCGGGCCTTTTTCTTCAGCGTTCCAGCGCATCGGCGCCTGGACGGATCGTCGGCGGGTGGCGCGACGACATGGATGCATTCTGCCGCCCCATCAGGCGTGCAGGCAATCCCCCTCGCGTCGCACTTCGCCCCAGACGTAGGTCAGCGAGTTGCGCGCATGCTCGATGCGGGCCACCTGGCCGCCCTCGTGCAGGGTTTCGAGCACGCGCAGGATCGCCTGTCGCATTGCGTTGCGTTCGCGCCGCGTCAGTTCGCGGGCGCCGGACGCGCCGCGCACCAGTTCCGCCATGCGCCACGGACGCCCCGGCGCCGCCGCCATGAGGTCCAGCACTTCGGTTGCATATTTCATCGGGATGCCTCCCCGCCAAGACGCTTGTTCATGCTTTTTTTTCCTTGATGCAAGCTTGCCGTTCGTCGTATTCCCGGGAACGTCGGCGGCGCAGGAATCGCTACCAGGGCAGCGATTGGCGGGTCACATTTGCCGGTCACCCCCAAATCGCCACGGCCGCGGCGGCGAGCCCCGCCGGATCCGTACAAGCCGCAAGCCGCCTGGACAGGGGCTTGCGGTCGGCCCGACTATCTCCGGGATGAAAGTCATGGTAGCGAGTCGCTACCAAAAAATCAACAGCGAATCGCTACTGTACTTTGCGGTAGCGGGTTGCTACTATCGCTACCATGGACATCCGCTCGATACGACTGAACAACCTCAAGTACGCCGTGCACGAAGCGGGGGGCGTCGACCGCCTGGCCGAACGCGCCGGCGTCAGTCGCAAATACCTCGACCAGATCCTTCAAGGGTTCCAGGGCAGGCGCGACAAGAACCCACGCCGGGTCGGCGACGCGCTGGCCGCCAGGCTGGCCGCCGGCCTGGGCCAGCCCGCCCACTGGATGGACCTGCCCCACCCCGACCTGTGGCGCGAACTCTCGCCCGACGTCATGGCCGACGAACCCGCGGGCCGGCTCGTCTCCTTCCACCCCGCGCGGCTGGGCAGGCCGGATCACGGCAACGTCCTCATCGCCCAGTTCGACACCGGCGGCGCAATGGGCAATGGCCTGGAACTGCGCGACCAGCCCGGCGTCATCCAGAGCTGGAACGTCAGCCCTGAATGGCTGCAGAAGAACGTGCGGGGTTTCTCCGCCTCGAAGAACCTGTGCATCGTCACGGGGTTCGGCGATTCCATGCGCCCCATGTTCAACCCCGGCGATCCCCTGATCGTCGACCGCGGCGTGCAGGCCGTCGAATACGACGCCATCTACTTCTTCCGCGTCGGCAGCGAAGGCTTCATCAAGCGCCTGCAACGCATTCCCACCGCCACTGGCCTGGTGGTCAGGGCCAAATCCGAGAACACCAAGTACGACGCCTGGGACATCACCGAAGGCATGGATTTCGAGGTCTTCGGCCGTGTGCTGAAGGTCTGGCGCAGCGAGGACTTCTAACCCCCATGGCAACCCCTTCCCGCCTGTCGGCTCCCGAAAAGACCATCCTGGTCTATGGCACGCTCGGCGCGCTGCTGGCCTTGGCGCTGCATGCCGCGCTGCTGAACCGCGTCTGGCCATGGCACAACCTGTTCGCCACCCTGTTCGCGATCCAATGGATCTGGCTGGTGCCGCTGGCCGGCGCCATGCTGGCCGGCATGCGCGCGGGCAGGCGCTGGCTGCTGGCGTTGGCGGCCTACGGCCTGGTGCTGCCCGCGCTGCACGCGTACGGGCTGGTCGCGCTGCTGGGCTCGCAGCCCCTGCCCTATACCGACAGCGGCTCCCGGTCCCTGGCGACGCTGATCACCGCCGCCAGCGGCTTCATGCTGCTGCCGCTGATCCAGGCGCTCGACCCGTCCCGGCCCGGCTGGGACTATCCCGCCGTGTTCCGCGCCGCCTGGCGCAACACCGTCAAGCTGGCGCTGGCCGGCGGCCTCGCCCTGGCGGTCTGGCTGCTGTTCTGGGCCGCCAGCGCCATGTTCGGCATGATCGGCATCACCGCGGTCGGCCGGGTCGTCAAATCCACCCGTTTCGTGCTCGGCGTCATGCCGCTGGTGCTGGCGGTCTGCCTGGTGGGCGTGCATCGCCGCCCGCAGCTGGCGGACACGCTGCAACGCTCGTGGCTCACACTCACCGCGTGGCTGCTGCCGCTAGTCGCGCTGGTCGGCATCGCTTTCGTACTGGCGCTGGCGGCCCGGTTGACGCTGGACCTGCAGGCGGGTGCCCTGTCGGCCGGCGCGCTGATCGCCTTCAGCGCGCTATGGATCAAGCTCATCAACTCCGCCTGGCAGGACAGCCCGCAGGCCCCGCCCTTCGGCCCGCGCCTGCGCGCGGTGCTGCGCGTGGCGGCGATCGGCCTGCTGCCGCTGGCGCTGGTGGCGTTGTACGGGCTGGTGGTGCGCATCGAGCAGTACGGCTGGACCGTTCCGCGCATCTGGGGCCTGTACGCCGCGATCCTGCTGACGCTCTACGCGCTGGGCTATGCCTGGGCGGCGTTGGCGGCGTGGCGCTTTCACACGATCCTGGGCGGCACCAACATCCTCGCGGCGTTCTGCGCGCTCATCATGCTGGCGCTGGTGAGCACGCCGCTGCTGAGCCCCGACCGCATCGAGGTCAACAGCCAGGTGCAGCGCCTGATAGACGGGCGCATTCCGCCGGAAGAATTCAGCTATCTCTCGGCCGCGCGCGACCGCGGCGAATACGGCCGGCAAGCCATGCGCAAACTGGCTGATGGCGCCGCCCAGGCGCAGTCCCCCAAGATCGCGACGGCGGCCGCCGACGCCCTGAAGGGTCAATATCATGACTGGGGTCCGCGGGGCACGCCCCAGGAACGTTCCACGGCCAAGCCGGCCAACCTGCAGGCATATCCGCCGGGCAGTCCGGTGCCGGATGCCTGGTGGCGCTACGCCGCGGCGGAAAATCCCTATGAGGCAGACAGATGCGTGCGCGCGGAACAGGCCGCGGCCGACAATCCGGCCTTGAGCGGCGCGCGCTGCTGGCTGATCCACGCGGACATCACCGGCCTCGGCAATGACGACCTGGTCCTGTACGTACCGCCGCGAGCGGACGCCAGCGCGGGAGGCTACGAAGCGTTCCTGAGCTATCAAAAGCTGGGCGACGACACCTGGCGCCTGGTGTCCTCCAAGAGCAACCGCAAGTCCGAACACGGTCCGGATGTGGACATCGGCAGCGCGCTGGCGCAAGGCCAGGTGCATACCGAACCGCGCCAGGACCGCGACCTGATCGTGGGCGGGCGGCGCCTGCCGCTGCGCTGAACGGCGCGGCGCGGGCGCTCCTGAGGCAGCCCGTGCGCGTCGCGCCGGCTGCCCCGGGCGGCCGGTTACGGCTTTTCTTCCAGGTCCGGCGTGCCGGCAAACTGGCTCTGGAGCAGGGTCAGCGCGCCCTTTTCCGCCAGCGCCTCGTTCGGGAACACGTGCTTGGTGTCTTCGAGCACGGGAAAGCCGAAGACGCGGACTCGGGCGTGGTAGCCCTCGGGGGTTTCGGCCAGCTCGATGTCGAAGTTGCGTTCCTCGATCCAGCCCGACTTGTGCAGTTTCCAGTCCATATCCGACGTGCTCCTGGTGAGAGAGGGAAAGGCGCGCTGCCGGCGTGCGGCCGGCAGCGCCATTGACGCGTGGCGCCGGTCCGCGAAGACCGACGCCATCACCACCTTACACCGGCCGCGCTGACGACGGCTTGACCGGATGCAACGCCTTCAATCCGCCTTCTCGGGCGAGGACGGAGGCGGCGGCTCGGCCGGCTCGGCGGCGGCCTCGGCGGGGGGCGAGAACAGGTCCCAGCAGGCCATGAACAGCGCGGCGATCAGCGGCCCGATGACGAAGCCGTTCAGGCCGAACAGCGCCATGCCGCCCAGCGTCGAGATCAGCACCACGTAGTCGGGCATCTTGGTGTCCTTGCCCACCAGGATCGGCCGCAGCACGTTGTCGACCATGCCGATCACCAGCACGCCGAAGGCGATCAGCACCGCGCCCTTGATGGTCGCGCCCGTCAACAGGAAATAGATCGCCACCGGCGCCCAGATCAGCCCTGCCCCCACCGCCGGCAACAGCGACAGGAAGCCCATGATGACGCCCCACAGCAGCGCGCCCTGGATGCCCAGGATGGAGAAGATGATGCCCCCCAGCGCGCCCTGCGACGCCGCCACCGCGATATTGCCCTTGACCGTGGCGCGCACCACCGTCGTGAACTTGCGGAACAGGTGATGCTTGTGCGTGTCGCTGAGCGGCATGGCGCGCTTGATGCGCAGGCCCAATTGCGGGCCGTCGCGCAGCAGGAAGAACAGCAGGTACAGCATGATGCCGAAGCTGATCACGAACTGGAACGTGTCCTGCCCGATGCTGAGCGCCTGGGTCGCCAGGAACTGGCTTACCTGCATCGCGCCCGCGCTGAGCTTTTCCTGCAGGCTGGGAATGTCGGCCAGGTCGAACCGCGCCAGCAGGTCGTGCACCGAAGGCGGCAGCGCCTCCATGGCCTGCTGGAAGTAGGCGCCGAAGTTGATCTGCCCGGACTTGATGCTCTGGTAGAGGTTCGCGCCCTCGCTCACCAACGACCCGCTGATGACCACCAGCGGCAGGATCACCAGCAGCAGCACCAGCGCCAGCGTGATCAGGGCCGCCAGATTGCGCCGTCCGCCGATGCGCGGCACCAGGCGCCGCTGCAGCGGCGCGAACAGGATGGCCAGGATGGCGCCCCAGAACACCGCGCCGTAGAACGGCCACAGCAACCAGCCGAACGCGATGGAGACCACCACCAGGAGGAGCAGGAAAGTCCGGTAATGCAAGCTTGAGGATTGGCTCATGTTCCGTCCAAGGCGCGGCATGCGCCGCGAGACCCGCATTGTACTAAGGGCTTGTCGATGGGCCTGTGCTACGGAGCTTGTCGCGCCACCACGGCGCGGGCCTGCTCCAGCGCTCCGGCCTGCGCATTCAGCGCCTCCAATCGCTGGTTCAGTTGCTGCTGCAGCGACGGCGTGGCGACCTTGGCCTGACCGTCCTCCAAAGCGATATCGCCGGCATGGGCAGCCACGAAGTCGGCCACGCCCAGGGCGTCGCGCGCCACCGTGTCCATCTTGCCCGCGGCATCCATCAACTCGGCCGCCGGCGCCGTGACGGCCTCGTCGTACACGCCGTCATAGACCGGCGCGAGATCCGGCGCCAGTTCCATCGCACCGCGCGCCTTGTCGGCGCGGGCCTGCGCGGACTGCAACCGGCGGGCGCTCTCAGCCAACGTCGCGCGTGCGTCGACCAGGGCCTGGCGTCGCCGCACGATGTCATCAACAGACTGGATGCGCTCGGCCGCCAGCACCGGACGCAGCGGCGCCGCGGCCTTGGCCAGGGCGTCCTGGAAATCCGTGATGACCGCATAGGCGTCGCGATAACGGCCGATGGCGTCCGACTCGGCCTCGCTCAGCGCGCCGATCGGCGCCAGCGCGCCCGCCGCGATACGTTGCTGCAGCAGGCCGATGAAGGCCGCCCGCTCCTGCGGCTCGCGATTGCCGCACGCCGCCAGCGCCAGCACCGTGGCCGCCGCCAGGGTGGCCAGGCAGATCCGCAGCATTGCCATGCCCTTCCTCCTTGCGTAGTCCGTTGCGGCGCGGCAACCGGCCCGCCATGCAGCCGGCGCCCCCGGCCAGATTATCCCGAAGCGTCCGCCGCGTGCCGCCGGCGGGCGGATTTTGTTGCCATCGAAGCGATATGACACAGGCCGGTCGTCGCGCTCAGACCGACCACGCGAGACGCATCGCGCAGCGGCGGGCGGGATCGAATCCCGCGGCCGCCTCCTCCCGCAGCCGCGCGCGCAATGCCGGCGTCAATTGCCCCGCTGGCACTTCGACAAAGCCGTGCCGCTGGTAGAACGGGCCATTCCAGGGCAGCTCCCGGTCGGTCGTCAGGACGACCGCGTCGTAGACCACCGCCTCCCGCGCCTGCGCGACCAGCGCGCGCAGCAGGCCGCCGCCCAGGCCGCGGCCCTGCCACGGGCTGGCGACCGACATCTCCGCCAGAAAGAGGTCGCCCTCCATCGGCTGCGCCAACGCGAACCCGACGGGCCGGTCGCCGTCGTCCACCGCGACCCACAGCAGTCCGGCCTGCGCCGCATGTGCCAGCGCCGCTGGCGGCAGGGTCTCGCCGGTGGCGGCCCAGGCCATGGGCGTGCCAAGAAAGCGCTGGGCGGCGGAGCGCTCGATATCGGGCAGGAAGGCCAGGTCGGCGGATTGGGCGTGTCGAATCATGGGGCGCCAAGTATGCACCAGCCGGACGGCATCCCCCGCCGTTACCCCCTAGAATGTCGGTTTACCGGCCCGCCCGGGCCGCCCATCCTCCCAGCCATCCCACGGAATGACTCAAGACGTTTCCCCCGACACCTGGGGCTTTGCCCAGCCCGACTGCCGCGGCGCCGCCGCGCTGCTGTATTTCATGAGCGACCTGGCGCGCGTGGCCAACCAGTACCTGCGCCCCGGCCACCTGAACCAGGAGGCGCTGGCCGACGCGCAGAAAGCCGTGGACGCGCTGCTCGAACGCTATGTCGAGATCGAAGCCGCCCCCGAAGCCTTCGATGACGAACGCGTCGAACTGGCCCTGGAGACCGACACCCGCCCGGACGGCTCGACCGCCGCCCAGGTCGCCTTGCGGATGTCGCCGCGCCTGGAAGGCCTGATCATCGAGGCCCAGCGCCAGGCGGCCGGCCCCACCAGCCACTGACGGGCATCCGGAGGCCTGCCGGCGCACGCCTCCCCCTGCCCCGTCCCGGCGCGACACGCCCCTGCACCAAAAAAACTCTTGCAAAATCACGGCACTAGCTATATCATTAGCAGTTGAGCCGGTAAATGGCTCATGTTTTTGCCCATCTGGCCCACTTGCCAGACGCTTGCAAAATACCCTTCCTGGGTCCGGTTTCACCCGATGGGCGTCACCCGGTTCTGCGACAGACAACCCTAACAACGCAGACCTGATTGATGCCATCATGATGGATGGCAAGGCCATCCCCCACCCAGGGTTCGTCTTACGACACACACTGCCGTTTTCTGATCTTTCCGCCCAGTCCGGCCTGATCGGGAAACCTTCATCCGCAGCCCGATAGCCGCGGTAGCCCCAAGCCGCGGTAACCCCGCAGCACCCCATTCGCGGCGGCGACCCAACGCCACCGCCCGCCTGGACCGCAGTCCGTCATTGACCGACGCGGTCCGGCAGCAAGCCGCAGGCGCATGCCCGCGGTCAGTACCTCCGCCACCGGCGTGGCGCGCAAGCAAACCATGAGAATGCGCAAAATGCCGGTAACGGAGATGCGTTAGTGTCATGCACGTTAGTGTCATGCACTACACGGCAATTCCCATAACAAGAACTTGAAAGAGAACAACACCATGAATACTCGTTTCACGACCTCGGACCTGATCCGACGTCCGGCGCATACCAAGCTGGACAACATGCCGATCCACATCGGCGACATCGTTTATCTGCAACCGGCCCACGGCCCGGCCATCCGTGCCGCCGTGATCTTCAACGCGCCGATCGACGGCACGACCACGTACACCACCGAAGTCGTGCCGTGCGGAGCAGCCGCGCAAAAGGCGCCCGGCCAGCGCATCCGCTTCCGTCACGAGCACGTGCACCGCATCGAACCGGTGCGTCGCGCCGCTCGCTGACACAGCGCAAACCCGCCGCGGCCGTGCCGCGGCGGCGTCATTTGTGCGTGATACAGTCGCAGGCAACGCAGTCAACGCGCGACCATCATGCAAAACAACCGGCTTGCCATCCGCATCTGGGACCTCCCCACCCGCCTCTTCCACTGGGCGCTCGTCGTCTGTATCGTCGGCGCCTTCGTCAGCGTCAAGCTGGGCGGGCTGTACATGGACTGGCACGTGCGCTTCGGCTGTACCGCGCTGGGCCTGATCATCTTCCGCCTGCTGTGGGGCTTTGTCGGCCCCCGCTATGCGCGCTTCGCGCAATTCGTGCGCGGTCCGCGCGCGGTGGCCAACTATCTCAAGGGCGCGGCCGCGCCCGCCGGCCACAACCCGCTGGGCGCGCTGTCGGTGCTGGCGCTGCTGCTGGTGATCGGTTTCCAGGCAGTCAGCGGCCTGTTCACCACCGACGACATCATGACGCAGGGCCCGCTGTTCGGCCACGTCAGCGAGTCCACCGCCAGCCTGCTCACCTCGTGGCACAAGCTCAATGAATGGGTCATCATCGGCCTGATCGCTCTGCACCTGTTGGCCGTGGCCTGGTATGCGCTGGTGCGGCGCAAGCGGCTGGTGCGCGCCATCATCACCGGCAACGTCGATCCGAAAGACGTCCCGGCCGGCACGCCGCCGACCCAGGACGGGTTCGCGATCTGGCTGCGCGCCCTGATCCTGGGGGCGTGCGTCACCGGCCTGGTGCTGTGGATCCGATCGCTGGAGATCGCCGCGGACATGTCGTTCTCGTAGCCTTCCCGCGCGCGCATCGCGCCGACCGGCGCGCAAAGCGCGATATCCAAACGGCGCGCCAAAAGAAAAGCCCCTCGACCGAGGGGCTTTTTGCATGCGGCGCCGCGCCGCGGGCGCGCGCGACCGGCTTATTTCTTCTTGCGGTAGGCGTCGTGACAGGCCTTGCAACTGGCGCCCACGTCGCCGAAGGCGGCGCGCAGCTTGTCGAGGTCGCCGGCGTCGGCGGCGGCCGACAGCTTGACGATGTTGTCCTGGAACGCCTGCTGCTTCTGCTTGAAGCCGGCCGCGTCGCTCCAGATTTCCGGACGGGCGTCGCCGCCTTCCGTACCCGCGCCGAAAGCCGTCCACGGCAGGGCCGACAGCGTCTTGAGCACTTCGACGTTGGCCTTGATCTGGGCCGCGTCGTAAGGCGCCTGGCCCTTGATCACCGGCGTCATGCGGCCAAAGTGCGAGGCCATCAGCGTCAGCGCCGACTGGCGGTACTTGACGGCATCTTCAGGCTTGGCGAACTGCGCCTGGGCCGAGGTCGCCAGCAGCGACCCGACGGTCATACAGGCCAGCGCGGCGAGCGTGGACAACTTCTTCATTGCAATCTCCCGTAAGTACAACAAGAATGCCGCGCGCGCCGCGCGCGGCAAGGCGACTATACCGCCCGGGCCAGATCCGCGGCCAGGCCGATATACGAACGCGGGGTCATCGCCAGCAGGCGCGCCTTGGGTTCGTCCGGCAGGGCCAGGCCCTGGATGAATTCTCGCAGGGCTTCCTCGGTGATGCCCTTGCCGCGCGTCAAGGCCTTGAGCTGTTCGTAAGGCTGCGGCAGGCCATAGCGGCGCATGACGGTCTGCACCGGCTCGGCCAGCACTTCCCAGCAGGCGTCGATGTCGGCATCGATCGCGGCGGTGTTGACTTCCAGCTTGCCCAGGCCGCGCATGCAGGCGTCCCACGCCACCAGGCAGTAGCCCAGGCCCACGCCCAGGTTGCGCAGCACGGTGGAGTCGGTCAGGTCGCGCTGCCAGCGGGAGATCGGCAGCTTGTCGGACAGGTGGCGCAGCACGGCGTTGGCCAGGCCCAGGTTGCCTTCGGAGTTCTCGAAGTCGATCGGGTTGACCTTGTGCGGCATGGTCGACGAACCGACCTCGCCTTCCTTCAGGCGCTGCTTGAAGTAGCCCAGGGCCACGTAGCCCCAGATGTCGCGGTCCAGGTCGAGCACGATGATGTTGGCGCGCACGATGGCGTCGAACAGCGCCGACATCCAGTCATGCGGTTCGATCTGGATGGTGTGGCGGTTCTGGGTCAGGCCCAGGCCGGCCAGCACGCGCTGGCTGAAGGCGGGCCAGTCGATTTCCGGGTAGGCCGACAGGTGGGCGTTGTAGTTGCCGGTGGCGCCGTTGAGCTTGGCCAGCGGCTCGACCGCTTCGACCGCGGCGATGGCGCGGTTCAGACGCGCCGCGACGTTGGCGAATTCCTTGCCCAGCGTGGTCGGGCTGGCCGGCTGGCCGTGGGTGCGCGACAGCATCGGCTGGTCGGCCTGGGCCACGGCCATGTCGTTGAGCTTGGCGGCGATTTCACGCAGGCGCGGCAGCACCACTTCGCTGCGGGCGCGTGACAGCATCAGCGCGTGCGAGGTGTTGTTGATGTCCTCGGAGGTGCAGGCGAAATGGATGAATTCGGCCGCGGCCGCCAGTTCGGCGTGGTCGGCGACCTTTTCCTTGAGCCAGTACTCGACGGCCTTGACGTCGTGGTTGGTGACGCGCTCGATGTCCTTGATGCGGGCGGCATCGGCTTCGGAGAAGTCGCGCACCAGCTGTTGCAGGCGGGCGCGGGCTTCCTGGGAGAAGGCGGGCAGTTCCGGCAGGCCGGCGTCGGACAGGGCCACCAGCCAGGCCACCTCGACCTCGACGCGGTGGGCCATGAAACCGGCCTCGGAGAGCAGCCCGCGCAGCGCGTCGCCGCGGGAGGCATATCGGCCATCCAGTGGCGAAAGGGCGTTAAGTTGGCTAAGCTGGTCGGCGATTTGCATGGTCTGGGAAAGAAAAAGCTGCGGATGGGAAAACCCGGCGATTTTATCATTCAGGGCCGCGCAACATTGTGGCAAACTGGACGGGATTCCGTCCCGCGGACGGTTTGGCCGTCATGCGGCCTGCTATACTTCGGCCGCTTTCCGACTCCGCTTGTGAATCCATGAAACTGATCGGCTCGCTTACCAGTCCATACGTGCGCAAGGTGCGTATCGTCATGGCCGAGAAAAAGCTGGATTATCGGCTTGAACTCGAAAACGTCTGGTCCGCCGACACGCAGATCCAAACGTACAACCCGCTGGGCAAGGTGCCCTGCCTGGTCATGGAAGATGGCGGCGCCCTGTTCGACTCGCGCGTCATCGTCGAGTACCTGGACACCTTGTCGCCCGTCGCCCGCCTGATTCCGCAGCCGGGCCGTGATCGCGCGGCCGTCAAATGCTGGGAAGCCATCGCCGATGGCCTGCTGGACGCCTGCGTCACCATCGTCAAGGAAAAGCAGCGCCCCGAGGCGCAGCGCAGCCCGGAATGGATCGAGCGCCAATACGGCAAGATCCACGCCAGCCTGGACGCCATGGACAAGAGCCTGGGCGACAACGCCCACTGCATGGGCATCAACTACAGCCTGGCCGATATCGCCGTGGGCTGTGGCCTGGGCTACCTGGACCTGCGCTTTGCCGAACTGGACTGGCGCGCCAACCACCCCAACCTGGCGCGCCTGTACGACAAGCTGTCGCAGCGCCAGTCGTTCGTGGATACCATCCCCAAGACGGCCTGACGCCCCCTCGGCGCCAACCCGACCTGTTCCGGCCGCCTCGCGCGGCCGGTTTCACGTCCAGCTCAGGCCCAGAATGCCTGGCCGGCCTTGAACAGCATGTAGGCCGCCAGCGCGAACAGCAGGCAGGCGAACACCCGCTTCAGGGTCTGCACCGGCAGGCGGTGCGCCATGCGCGCGCCCAGCGGCGCCGTCAGCACGCTCACGCACACCAGCACCAGCAGCGCCGGCCAATAGATGTAGCCCAGCATGCCGGGCCGGGTCGCGCCTTCGTTCAAGCCCGACACCACGTAGCCGATGCTGTTGGCCAGCGCGATGGGAAAGCCCAGCGCCGCCGAGGTCGAGACCGCGTTGTGCAGCGCCACGTTGCACCAGACCATGAACGGCACCGACAGGAAGCCGCCGCCCGCCCCCACCAGCCCCGACAGGAAGCCGATGCCGGCGCCGGCCGCGCTGGTACCGACCACGCCCGGCATCTGGCGGCTGGGCTTGGGCTTCTTGTTGCGCAGCATGTTCCAGCCGGAATAGCCCACGAACAGCGCGAAGAACAGCGACAGCCACAGGGTGCTGAGCGCCGCGAACACCGCGCCGCCCGACAGCAGGCCGCCCAGGATGATGCCCGGCGCCATGGCCCAGACAATCGGCCACTTGATGGTGCCCTTCTGCTGGTGCGCGCGCACGCTGGAGATCGAGGTGAACAGGATCGAGGTCATCGAGGTGGCGATGGCGGCATGCACCACCAGGTCGGCCGGCATGCCCTTCCAGGCGAACAGCATCGTCAGGAACGGCACCAGCAGCATGCCGCCGCCGATGCCCAGCAGACCCGCCGCGAAACCCGCCACCGCCCCCAGCGCCAGCAGGCAAATCACCATCGTTACATCCACATCCCTCTCCTCTCGTTGTCGGCGTGCGCCGTTTTTCATGAGCCAGGCCCCGCGAACGCGACGCCCGCGGGGCCTGGCTGGAACTGCTATCGGTATTGCGACGGCCTGTCGCGGGCCGGCGCGCCTAGACGATGATGCCGCCGCCCAGGCAGATATCGCCATCGTAAAGCACCGCCGATTGCCCGGGCGTGACCGCCCATTGCGGTTCGCTGAAGTCGAGCGTGAAGCCCGCGCTGGTCGCGTCCCCCAGGCGGCAGGCGGCATCGGCCTGGCGGTAGCGCGTCTTGGCGCCGTATTCCCCCGCGGCGGGCGCGTGCCCGGCGATCCAGCTGACGTCCTGCGCCCGCAACGAGCCGGACAGCAGCCAGGGGTGGTCATGCCCCTGCACCACGTAGAGCACGTTGCGCTCCAGATCCTTGCGCGCCACGTACCAGGCCTCGGCCGTGCCGTCTTCGCGCTGGCGGCCCTTCACGCCGCCCACGCCCAGGCCCTTGCGCTGGCCCAGCGTGTAGAACGACAGGCCCTCGTGGCGTCCGACCTTCTGCCCCTCGGGCGTCAGGATCGGGCCCGGCTCGGTCGGCAGGTAGCGGTTGAGGAACTCGCGGAACGGCCGCTCGCCGATGAAGCAGATGCCGGTGGAGTCCTTCTTGGCCGCGTTGTGCAGGCCGATCTCGTGCGCAATGCGGCGCACTTCGGTCTTGTGGATCTCGCCCAGCGGGAACAGGGTGCGCGACAGCTGCGCCTGGTTCAGGCGGTGCAGGAAATAGCTCTGGTCCTTGGAACTGTCCAGCGCCTTGAGCAGCTCGAAGCGCGAGCCGCCGCCCTCGGCCGCCACTTCGCGCACGCGGGCGTAGTGGCCGGTGGCGATGTGTTCGGCGCCGAGCGCCATGGCGTGGTCGAGGAAGGCCTTGAACTTGATCTCGGCGTTGCACAGCACGTCCGGATTGGGCGTGCGGCCGGCCGAGTATTCGCGCAGGAATTCGGCGAACACCCGGTCCTTGTATTCGGCGGCGAAATTGACGTATTCGAATTCCACGCCCACCAGGTCGGCCACGCTGGCCGCGTCCAGCAGGTCCTGGCGGGTGGAGCAGTATTCGGAATCGTCGTCGTCTTCCCAGTTCTTCATGAACAGGCCGACGACCTCGTAGCCTTGCTGCTTGAGCAGCCAGGCGGTGACCGAAGAATCGACCCCGCCGGACATGCCGACGACAACGCGGCCTTTCTTGGTGGATATTTGACTCATGATGGCGCCATTTTACTGTGGGCTGGCCGCGTCCTGCGGCTGCGGCTCGGCCGCCCGCGAAACCTCCATCAGCCAGGTCCGGAACGCCTGCAGCGTCGGCAGGTTGGCCTTCTGGTCGGGGTAGCACAGGTAGTAGCCCATGCGCGCGCGGATCGGCAGCTGGATCGCCACCGCCAGCTTGCCGTCGCGCAGTTCGTCCTCGATCAGGCAGCGCGGGATCAGCGCCACGCCGAAACCGGCGGCGGCGGCCTGCGACAGCAGCGCGTACTGGTCGAAACGCGCCCCTTCCAGGCTGCGCCGGCTGTCGCAGCCGGCCTGCTCGAACCAGTCGCGCCAGCCTTCGAGGGCCGAAGTGTGGTGCAGCAAGGGATAGGCCAGCAGGTCCGCCGGCACACTACAGCCGCCCGGAATCAGGCGCGGGCTGCAGACCGGCAGGATCTCGCGGCCGACGATGTAGTCGGCGCCGCTGCCCGGCCAGATGCCTTCGCCGAAACGCACGGCGGCGTCCAGTTCGGGCGTGGAAAAGTCATAGCCCTGGCGGTGCGGCAGGAATTCCACGTGGATGTCGGGCCGCAGCCGCATGAAGGCCGTCAGGCGCGGGATCAGCCAGCGCGCGCCGAAGGTCGGCATACAGGTCAGGTTGAGCGTGCCGCCCTGCCCCTGGTGCGCGATCAGTTCGACGGTGGCGGCCTCGATCTGGCCCAGCCCCGCCTGCACCTTGGTCAGATAGCTGCGGCCGGCCTCGGTCAGGACCAGGCCTTGCCTGATGCGCAGGAATAGTTCGACGCCGACGAACTCCTCCAGGTGTTTCACTTGCTTACTGACCGCGCCCTGCGTGACGCACAGTTCCTGGGCGGCGCGGGTAAAGCTGCTGTGCCTGGCGGCGACTTCGAACGCCTGCAGGTCGGTGAGCGAGGGACAGAACCGTCTCATGGGATAGCGCCTCGATACCGGGGTTTCCGGAGCGCGAAGTTACAAAAAGAAACCCCGCCGCAAAAGAGGCATGAAAAAAAGTCATAGCTTAAGGAGAAACTTTCGTTTGTGCAAACCGGCCTTGCACGAAAGAATCTTCCTGTTTGCGTCTGCCTTTTGCGCATCCGCGTTCCAATTCATAGGGGAATTCATGCAACGCCGTAATGTAGTCCTAGGCCTCTGTGTCGCCGCCGCGACCCTGGCCACGCCGCTGACCTCGAGCATCGCCCATGCCGAAGACGCCTACCCGAGCAAGCCGATCCGCCTGATCGTGCCGTTCCCGCCCGGCGGCACCACCGACATCGTCGGCCGCCTGTTCGCCGACAAGCTCGGCAAGGAACTGAACCAGACCGTCGTGGTGGAAAACCGCGGCGGCGCCGGCGGCTCGATCGGCAGCGCCTTCGTCGCCAGCAGCGCGCCGGACGGCTACACCCTGGGCATCGCCACCGTCAGCACGCACGGCATCAACCCGGCCATCTACCCGAACCTGCCGTTCGATGGCGAAAAGGACTTCACGCCGGTCTCGAACCTGGCCGCCGTCCCGAACATCATGACCATCAACCCGAAGGTGCAGGCCAAGGACATGGCCGAGTTCATCAAGCTGGCCAAGAGCCAGCCGGGCAAGCTGACGTACGCCTCGGCCGGCAACGGCTCGGTCTCGCACATGATGGGCGAACTGTTCAAGATGGCCTCGGGCACCGACCTGATGCACGTGCCCTACCGTGGCGTGGGCCCGGCGCTGAACGACGCGCTGGCCGGCCAGGTCGACGTCATGTACGACAACCTGCCCTCCACCCTGCCGCACGTCCAGTCCGGCCGCCTGATCGCCATGGCCGTCGCCTCGCCCAAGCGCGTCGCCAGCCTGCCGAATGTGCCCACCTTCGCCGAAGTCGGCCTGCCCGCCGTCAACGACGCCTCGTGGTTCGGCCTGGTCGCCCCGGCCAAGCTGCCGGCCCCGATCCTGGCCAAGCTGAACGCCGCCGTGCAGAAGGTCAGCGCCGAAGCCGACGTCAAGTCGCGCCTGGAAGCGCTGGGCGCCGAGCCGGCCGCCAACAGCCCCGAAGCCTTCGCCAAGCAGATCGCCGCTGAAATCGCCAAGAACAAGCGCATCGCCAAAGAAGCCAACGTGAAGATCGACTGAGCGATCTTCGGCCCCCGCCGCGCCCGCGCGGCGCGCGGGGGTCTCCGATTCACGAACGCACGACCCCTATATGCGAATTACCCAACCCCTGTCCTATCGGCTCGACCTTCCGCAGCAATATCCGAACTCGGCGCCCTCGGCCCCCCTCGTGCTGGACTCTCCGCACAGCGGCACCGCCTACCCGCCCGACTTCGCGCCCGCCGTGGATTTCGGCGCCCTGCGCACCGCCGAGGACACCTGGGTTGACGATCTGTGGGGCGACGCCATCGACATGGGCGTGCCCATGATCGCCGCGAGCTTTCCGCGCGCCTACATCGATGCCAATCGCGCCCCCGACGAAATCGACGAACTGCTGCTGGACCAGGCCTGGCCCGGCGCGGTCAACGCCTCGCCCAAGGTCAAGCTGGGCAAGGGCCTGATCTGGCGCATGCTGGACGACGGCACGCCGCTGTACGACCGCAAGCTGAGCGTCGAGGAAGTGACGCACCGCATCGAGGCCTGCTGGAAGCCGTACCACGCCGCGCTCGGCCAGGTGCTCGACAGCGCCCACCAGAAGTTCGGCAAGGTCTGGCACATCAACTGCCACTCCATGCCCAGCGTCGCCGGCGCCTACGCCACCGACCGCCCCGGCCTGGTCCACCCCGACTTCGTGCTGGGCGACCGCGACGGCAGCACCAGCGACCCGGCCTTCCGCGAATTCATCGCGGCGTGGCTGCGCGAGCGCGGCTACAACGTGACCGTGAACGATCCCTACAAGGGCGTCGAACTGGTGCGCGCCTTCGGCCGTCCCGACGAAGGCCGCCACAGCCTGCAGATCGAAATCAACCGCAAGCTCTACATGGACGAAGTCAGCCTGCGTCCGTCGGCCAACTACGGCCGACTCAAGGCCGACCTGCGCGACCTGACCGCCGCGCTGATCGACTGGACTCGCGCGCAGACGGCCTGACGCCGGACGCCTGCGCGCCGGTGCCCCATGGTTAACCCCATGGGGCTTTTCATTTGGCCGGCCCGAACCCTCGTCCCCCGGGCGTATATCCGTTATAACTACGGCGAACCTTCTGAGGAGAGGCGTCGATGCACATCGGGATACCAAGGGAAACCCGAGACGGGGAAACCCGTGTCGCAGCAACACCGGAGACCGTCAAGAAGTACGTAGGCGGCAAACACACCGTTGTCGTCGAGCGTGGCGCAGGCAATGCGGCGCGCTATCTGGATGAAGCCTACGAGGCCGCCGGCGCGACGCTCGGCAGCGCCCAGGAGGCCCTCGGGGCGGAGCTGGTCATGAAGGTTCGCGCCCCGTCCGCGGCCGAACTGCCGCAGATGAAAGCCGGCGCCGTGGTCATCGGCATGCTCGATCCATTCGACGCCGAGGGCCTCGCGCAGATGGCCGGCGCCGGCCTGACCGGCTTCGCGCTGGAAGCCGCGCCCCGCATCACCCGCGCGCAAAGCCTGGACGTGCTGTCGTCGCAGGCCAACCTGGCCGGCTACAAGGCCGTGCTGCTGGCGGCCCACCACTACGGCCGCCTGATCCCCATGATGATGACCGCCGCCGGCACGCTCAAGGCCGCGCGCGCCGTGGTGCTGGGCACCGGCGTCGCCGGCCTGCAGGCCATCGCCACGGCCAAGCGCCTGGGCGCGGTGGTCGAGGCCTCCGACGTGCGGCCCGCCGCGCGCGAGCAGGTCGAATCGCTCGGCGCCAAGTTCATCGACGTTCCGTTCGAGACCGACGAGGAACGCGAGATCGCGCAGGGCGTGGGCGGCTACGCCCGCCCCATGCCGCCGGCCTGGATGGCGCGGCAGGCGGCGCTGGTGTCGGAACGCTGCAAGCAGGCCGACATCGTCATCACCACCGCGCTCATCCCTGGCAGGCCCGCGCCGACGCTGGTGTCGGCCGAGACCGTCGCGGCCATGAAGCCCGGCTCGGTGCTGGTGGACCTGGCGGTCGAGCGCGGCGGCAACTGCCCGCTGTCCGAGAAGGGCAAGGTGGTCGAGAAGCACGGCGTGACGTTGATCGGGCTGACCAACCTGCCCGGCCTGGTGGCGACCGATGCGTCGGCGCTCTACGCCCGCAACATCCTCGACTTCCTGAAACTCATCATCAATGCGGACGGCGCGCTGGCGATCCAGCGCGACGATGAAATCGTGGCGGCCTGCCTGGTGTGCGAAGGCGGCAATGTGACGCGCAGGAGCTGACAGCATGGAAGCGATCAACCCCACCCTGATGAATCTCATCATCTTCGTGCTGGCCATCTACGTCGGCTACCACGTGGTCTGGAACGTCACCCCCGCGCTGCACACCCCGCTGATGGCGGTGACCAACGCGATCTCGGCCATCATCATCGTCGGCGCCATGCTGGCGGCGGCGCTGACCGAAGGCGGACTGGCGCGCGGCATGGGCGTGTTCGCCGTGGCGCTGGCCGCGGTCAACGTGTTCGGCGGCTTCCTGGTCACGCGGCGCATGCTGGAGATGTTCAAGAAAAAGGACAAGAAGCCGGCCAAGGAGGAAGCGAAATGATCTCGCTGAACCTCGTCACGCTGCTCTACCTGGTTGCGTCGGTCTGCTTCATCCAGGCGCTCAAGGGCCTGTCGCATCCCACCACCTCGCGCCTGGGCAATGCCTTCGGCATGGCCGGCATGGCGATCGCGGTGCTGACCACCGGCGCGCTCATCGTCGGCCTGGCGCGCTCGGGCACCGCCGGCATCGGGCTGGGCTGGGTGCTGCTGGGCCTCCTGGTCGGCGGCTCGATCGGCACGCTGATGGCCAAGCGCGTCGAAATGACCAAGATGCCCGAGCTGGTCGCCTTCATGCACAGCATGATCGGCCTGGCGGCGGTCGCCATCGCCGTGGCCGTGGTAGCCGAGCCGCACGCCTTCGGCATTGTCGCCGCCGGCACGCTGATCCCCACCGGCAACCGCTTCGAGCTGTTCATCGGCACCTTCGTCGGCGCCATCACCTTCTCGGGCTCGGTGATCGCCTTCGGCAAGCTGTCGGGCAAGTACAAGTTCCGGCTGTTCCAGGGGGCGCCGGTGGTGTTCGCCGGCCAGCACATGCTGAACCTGGCGCTGGCGTTGCTGATGCTGGCGATGGGCGTGTGGTTCATGCTGACGCAGGCCTGGACGCCGTTCATCATCATGACGCTGATCGCCTTCGTGCTGGGCGTGCTGATCATCATCCCGATCGGCGGCGCCGACATGCCGGTGGTGGTGTCGATGCTGAACAGCTATTCGGGCTGGGCGGCGGCGGGCATCGGCTTCTCGCTGAACAACCCGATGCTGATCATCGCCGGCTCGCTGGTGGGTTCGTCCGGCGCCATCCTCTCGTACATCATGTGCAAGGCGATGAACCGCTCGTTCTTCAACGTGATCCTGGGCGGTTTCGGCGGCCAGGCCGGCGAGGCCGCGGCGGCGGGCGGCGGCCAGCAGCGCAGCGTCAAGTCGGGCAGCCCCGACGACGCGGCCTTCCTCATGACCAACGCCGAAAGCGTCACCATCGTGCCGGGCTACGGCCTGGCGGTGGCGCGCGCCCAGCACGCGCTCAAGGAACTAGCCGAAAAGCTCACCGAGCGCGGCGTGACGGTCAAGTACGCCATCCACCCGGTGGCGGGCCGCATGCCGGGCCACATGAACGTGCTGCTGGCGGAGGCCGAGGTGCCCTACGACCAGGTCTTCGAAATGGAAGACATCAACAGCGAGTTCGGCCAGACCGACGTGGTGCTGGTGCTGGGCGCCAACGACGTGGTCAACCCGGCAGCCAAGAACGACCCCAAGTCGCCGATCGCCGGCATGCCGATCCTGGAAGCCTACAAGGCCCGCACCGTGATCGTGAACAAGCGCTCGATGGCCTCCGGCTACGCCGGCCTGGACAACGAACTGTTCTACATGGACCGCACCATGATGGTCTTCGGCGACGCCAAGAAGGTGCTGGAAGACATGGTCAAGGCCGTGGAGTGATGCGCCGGCGCCGCGATGCACGCGCATCGCGGCGTCTTTCCCCGACGCGCTCCAGAGGGATTCCCGCGACGCCGCGGCCCGCCCTAGGCGCGGGCCAGCTGCTCGTCCACCACTTCGATCCAGTGCCGCACCGGCGTGCCGGTGCCGCTCTGCAAGTGGCCGATACAACCGATGTTGGCCGACAGGATCACATCCGGCGCGGCCGGCGCGATGGCGCCCAGCTTGCGGTCGCGCAGCGCCAGCGCGATCTCCGGATTGAGCACCGAATAGGCGCCGGCCGAGCCGCAGCACAGGTGCTGTTCGGCGAACGGCTGCAACTCGAAGCCCAGATCGGCCAGCAACCGCTCCGACAAGGGCCGCAAGCCCTGCCAGTGCTGCAGCGTGCAGGGCGGATGGAACGCCGCCCGCACCCGCTTGTCCGCCAGCCGCTGGCGCAGTTCCTCGGCCTGCGGCGCGACGATTTCCGCCACGTCCTTGACCAGCGCCACGATGTCCGCGGCGCGCTGCGCGTAGGCCGGATCGTGACGCAGGTGATGGGCGTATTCCTTGACCATGGCGCCGCAGCCCGACGCGTTCATGACGATGGCCTCGACCGCGCCATCGCGCACCAGCGGCCACCACGCGTCGACGTTGGCGCGCATCTGGTCCAGCGCGGCCGCCTGCGCATCCAGGTGGAAACTGGCCGCGCCGCAGCAGCCCGCGCCGGGCGCGATGCGCGCGCCGATGCCGATGGCGTTGAGCACGCGGATGGTGGCGGCGTCGATCGAAGGCATCATCGACGGCTGCACGCAGCCGGCCAGCATCAGCACCTGGCGCGTATGGCCTTCCACCTGCGGCAACGCGCCGGCCGCACGGCGCTCGGGCACCTTGCGCTTGAGCGATTCCGGCAAGACGCCGCGCACCGCCTGCCCCAGGCGCATGGCCGGCCCGAACAGCGGCGACAGCATGGCCCGGCGCAGCATCTTGCGCTTGGCCTTCTCGGCCCACGGCCGCGGCACCCGCTCCTCGACGATCTGGCGGCCAATGTCCACCAGATGCCCATATTCCACGCCCGACGGGCAGGTGGTCTCGCAATTGCGGCAGGTCAGGCAGCGGTCCAGATGCTGCTGGGTCGACTGGGTCGGCTCGGCGCCCTCCAGCACCTGCTTGATCAGGTAGATGCGGCCGCGTGGACTGTCGAGTTCATCGCCCAGCACCTGATAGGTGGGACAGGTGGCCGTGCAGAAGCCGCAATGCACGCAGCGCCGCAGGATCGCATCGGCCTCTTTGCCCAGATCGGTATCGCGGGCCCAGGCTGCCAGATTGGTTTGCATGATGCCTATAGCTCCAGGACCAGCCGGCCGGGATTGAACAACCCCGCCGGATCGAGTTCTTGCTTGAGGCGGCGCGTGATCAACGCCACGCCCGGCGACAGCGGATGGAACACGCCATCGGCCGGCGGCCGCGTGCCGGCCGGACGGAACAGCGTGGCATGGCCGCCCAGCCGCTGCGCCAACTCGCGCAACTCGGCGGCGTCCTGCGCCCCCGACAGCCAGCGCTGGCCGCCGCCCCACTCCACCAGCGCCTGCCCGCTGCCGAGCGCGGCCGCGGTGGGCGGCAACGCCAGGCGCCACAACGGCCGGCCCGGCGCGAAGAAGGCATGGGTCTGTTCGCGCAGCCCGGTCCACCAGGCCTGCGCCGCCTCCGGCGCCAGCGGATCGCCGCCGATCACCTGGCGCGCGCTGGCGATGGCCGGCGGCGCGCCCGACAGGCGCACGTGCATCTGGCCCTCTTCGTCAGCGGCCCCGGCCCAGCTGGTGGCCGAGATCGGCAGCGGCTTGCCGCGCCACAGCGCGAAGCTGGCCAGCGCCTGGGCCTGCGTCGCCGGCAGCGCCAGCGTCAGTTCTTCCATCGGCCTGGGCACGACCTTGAGCGAAACCTCGAGAATCGCGCCGAAGATGCCATGCGATCCGGCCAGCAGGCGTGAGACATCGTAGCCGGCCACGTTCTTCATGACCTCGCCGCCGAACGACAGCACCCGGCCATCCGAATCCAGCAGTTGCGCCCCCAGCACGAAGTCGCGCAAGGCGCCCGCGCTCATGCGGCGCGGCCCCGACAGGCCCGCGGCCACGCAGCCGCCGACGGTGGCGGCGGGCGAGAAATGCGGCGGCTCGAAGGCCAGCATCTGGCCATGCTCGGCCAGCGCCGCCTCCAGCTCGGCCAGCGGCGTGCCGGCCCTGACCGTCACCACCAGTTCGGATGGGTGATAGCTGACGATGCCGCGATACGGGGTCATGTCCAGCAGGCAATGGCCATCCTGCGGCGTCACCGGCCGGTAGTTGCCATAGAACGCCTTGCTGCCGCCGCCCATGACGAACAGCGGCTTGTGACCGGCGCGAGCCGTCATGACCTGGTCGCACAATTCCGACAGGACGAAATCCATGAGAGGGACGTCCTAGAAGCGTGCGAGATCCGGGAAGCGCAGCTCGCCCGCATGTACGTGCATCTTGCCGTATTCAGCGCAGCGGGCCAGCGTAGGTATGACCTTTTCGGGATTGAGCAGGCACGGCGGATCGAATGCCCGCTTGACCGCCAGGAACGCGTCGAGTTCTTCGCGAGAGAATTGCACGCACATTTGATTTATTTTCTCCATTCCCACACCGTGCTCTCCAGTCACGGTTCCTCCTACCTGCACGCACAGTTCGAGTATGGCCGCGCCGAATTTCTCGGCGCGTTCCACTTCGTCCGGTTTATTCGAATCGAACAGGATCAACGGATGCAGGTTGCCATCGCCCGCATGGAACACGTTGGCGCAACGCAGGCCGAACTCGTCTTCCATTTGCTCGATGGCGCCCAGCACCCGGGCGAGATGACGGCGCGGAATCGTGCCGTCCATGCAGTAGTAATCGGGCGACACGCGCCCGGCGGCGGGAAACGCGTTCTTGCGTCCCGCCCAGAATTTGAGCCGCTCGGCCTCCGACGCCGACACCTGGCAGCGGGTGGAGCCGGCCGCGCGGAAGATGGCTTCCATGCGCGCGATCTCGTGCGCCACTTCCTCGGGCGTGCCATCCGACTCGCACAGCAGGATGGCCTGCGCGTCCATGTCGTAGCCGGCGCGCACGAAGGGTTCGACCATGTGCGTCGCGCGCCGGTCCATCATCTCCAGCCCGGCGGGAATGATGCCGTCGGCGATCACCTGCGTCACCGCGTTGCCGGCGGCTTCGACGCTGGCGAAGCTGGCCATCACCACCTGGGCGCAGGCCGGCTTCGGGATCAGCTTGACGGTGACTTCGGTCACCACGCCCAGCATGCCTTCCGACCCGATGAACACCGACAGCAGATCCAGCCCCGGCGCATCCGGCGCCTCGGAGCCGAGCTCGACCACGTCGCCGTCGATCGTGACCATGCGCACCCGCAGCACGTTGTGCACCGTCAGTCCGTACTTCAGGCAATGCACGCCGCCCGAATTCTCGGCGACGTTGCCGCCGATCGAACAGGCGATCTGGCTGGAGGGATCCGGCGCGTAGTACAGCCCGTAGGGCGAGGCGGCTTCGGAAATCGCCAGGTTGCGCACGCCCGGCTCGACCACCGCGGTCGCGCTGGCCAGGTCGATGTGCTTGATGCGATTGAATTTGGACAGGCCCAGCAGCACGCCCTGGCTGTGCGGCATGGCGCCGCCCGACAGGCCGGTGCCCGCGCCGCGCGCCACCAGCGGCGCATTCAGGCGCTTGCAGATGCGCATCACCGCCTGCACCTGTTCCTCGGTCTCCGGCAACGCCACCACCGCCGGCAATGCCCGGTACAAGGACAGGCCGTCGCACTCATAGGGCCGCGTGTCCTCTTCGCGGAACAACACGCAATGCGACGGCAGCGCGGCCGACAACGCCTCGACGAGTTGCTGCAACGAATAAGGCGCCTGCGCTTGAGCCAGGCCGGTTTCGACCAGTGAATTCATGAGCGCAACAATAGCGCGACCGCTGGTTGGACGCAGGCCGGGATTTACCCGCATCCTGCGTACATCCAACGGCCGCGCGGCGCCGCAGACGTAACCAGCCGTAAAGCCCCTTCACGCGGCGTGGACAAACGCGCGGCGGGTCGCGCGCCGGCTCATTCCCAAGAGATGGGAATGCTTGTCAGCCGCGCCGGTCGGCCTGTTCCTGGTGCCGAAAAAAAAGCCGGCGGGTCGCCCCGCCGGCCTTGTCATTGCGCCCCTGTGGACGGCTTACCAGGACACGATCTTGCCCGGGTTGAGGATGTTGTTCGGATCGAACGCGTGCTTGAGGCTGCGCATCAGGTCCAGCGCGTCATCGCCATGCTCTTCGGCCATGAACTGCATCTTGTGCAGGCCGACGCCGTGCTCGCCGGTGCAGGTGCCGTCGGCGGCGATGGCGCGGCGCACCAGGTTGTGGTTGATGGTCTCGGACTCCTGCCATTCGCGCTCGCTGTCGGCGTCCAGCAGCATCAGCACATGGAAGTTGCCATCGCCGACGTGGCCGACGATGGTGTACGGGAAGCTGGCGCGGTCCAGTTCCTCGACCGTGTCGCGCACGCAATCGGCCAGGCGCGAGATCGGCACGCAGACGTCGGTGGTGCTGGCGCGGCAGCCCGGGCGCAGCTGCAGGCCGGCGAAGTAGGCGTTGTGACGCGCGGTCCACAGGCGGCTGCGGTCCTCGGGGCGCTCGGCCCATTCGAAGTCCATGCCGCCGTGTTCGGCGGTGATGGCCTGCACGGTCTCGGCCTGTTCCTGCACGCCCGCCGGGCTGCCGTGGAATTCAAACACCAGCAGCGGCGTCTCGCGCAGCGTCAGCTTGCTGTGCAGGTTGACGGCGCGCACGCTGGCCGCGTCCATGAACTCGACGCGCGCCACCGGCACGCCCATCTGGATGATCTCGATCACGCTCTGCACCGCGGCGTCGAGCGTGGGGAAGTTGCAGACCGCGGCCGACACGGCCTCCGGCTGCGGGTACAGGCGCACGGTGACTTCGGTGATGATGCCCAGCGTGCCTTCGCTGCCCACGAAGATGCGGGTCAGGTCGTAGCCGGCCGACGACTTGCGGGCGCGGCCGGCGGTGCGCACGATGCGGCCGTCGGCGGTGACCACGGTCAGCGACATGACGTTCTCGCGCATGGTGCCGTAGCGCACGGCATTGGTGCCGGAGGCGCGCGTGGCGGCCATGCCGCCCAGGCTGGCGTCGGCGCCCGGATCGATCGGGAAGAACAGGCCGGTGCTGCGGATCTCTTCGTTGAGCTGCTTGCGCAGCACGCCGGCCTGCACCGTGGCGGTCAGGTCTTCGGCGTTGACGGCCAGCACCTTGTTCATCTGCGACAGGTCCAGGCTGATGCCGCCCTGGATCGCCAGGATGTGGCCTTCCAGCGACGAACCCGCGCCGTAGGGAATCAGCGGCACGCGGTGTTCGTTGCACAGCTTGGCGACCTCGGCGACTTCCTCGGTGCTCTGGGCGAAGACCACGGCATCGGGCAGCATCGCCGGATACGGCGACTCATCGCGGCCGTGGTGTTCGCGCACCGCGGCGGATTCGGAGAAACGGTCGCCGAAGCGGGCGCGCAGGGCCTCGAGACAGGCGGCCGGCACCGCGCGGCGCAATGATTCAGCGTGCAAGGGAGCGTTCATGATCAGCGGGTTCTCGGATGGGGGAATCCAACTATTCTACGCCGCCCGCCTTGCTGCGCCGCAAACCGCCCGGACGGACGGCTTGCGGCAATCGCGGCTTACTTGCCGGAGGTCAGCGCGACCCGGCGGCGTTCACGCACGGCGTGCGCCAGGCGCTCGAGCACGGCAACCGAGGCATCCCAGTCGATGCAGCCGTCGGTGATGCTCTGGCCGTAGACCAGCGGCTCGCCCGGCACCATGTCCTGGCGGCCGCCCAGCAGATGGCTTTCGACCATCACGCCGACCAGGCGCGCGTCGCCGGCTTCCATCTGGCGCGCCACGTCCTCGATCACCAGCGGCTGGTTCTCGGGCTTCTTGCTGCTGTTGGCATGGCTGGCGTCGATCATGATGCGCTGCGCCAGGCCGGCCTTGGACATGTCCTGGCAGGCCGCGTCGACGCTGGCGGCGTCGTAGTTCGGCGTCTTGCCGCCGCGCAGGATGACGTGACAGTCTTCATTGCCCGCGGTCGAGACGATGGCCGAATGCCCGCCCTTGGTCACCGACAGGAAATGGTGCGGCTGCGACGCCGCCTTGATCGCGTCCACGGCGATCTTCACGTTGCCGTCCGTGCCATTCTTGAAACCCACCGGACACGACAGGCCGGATGCCAGCTCGCGATGCACCTGGCTTTCCGTCGTGCGCGCGCCGATCGCCCCCCAGGAGACCAGGTCCGCGATGTATTGCGGCGTAATCATGTCCAGGAATTCGCACCCCGCCGGCAATCCCAGGCTGTTGATGTCCAGCAGCAGCTCGCGCGCCACGCGCACGCCCTTGTTGATGTCGAAGCTACCGTCCAGGTCCGGATCGTTGATCAGCCCCTTCCAGCCGACCGTGGTGCGGGGCTTCTCGAAATACACGCGCATCACGATTTCCAGGTCCGCGCTGAGGCGGTCGCGCACCGGCTTCAGGCGCTTGGCGTATTCGATCGCGGCGCGGGTGTCGTGGATCGAACACGGGCCGATCACGACGATCATGCGGTCGTCCATGCCATGCAGGATGCGATGCATCGACTGGCGGGCGGCGAACACGGTGTCGGAAGCTTCCTTGGTGCACGCGAACTCACGCATGACGTGCGCGGGCGGATTCAGCTCTTTGATTTCTCGGATGCGAAGGTCGTCGGTATTGTGTGACACGGTACTGCTCCTGGGTTTCCCGCCACCGGGATCCATCCCGGGGTGTTCCTCAAGCTGACGGCACAAAAAAAGCCGCCAGTTCGCTGGCGGCTTTTTTGGGGGGATTCTTTCCAAACTTCAGATTGAGCGCTTCCCTTCCTCCGCCAGCGGCTTCAGAAAACCAAAGAAATAAAAATAAAAGGCGGGGGAAGCGAATTTCATGGGAAAAGACTCTAGCACAATTTTTTCGGGCCGTCACGCCAGCTTGCAACCCGGCGTGGCGGCCCTGCCGGCCGCCTGGCGCCCGGTCAGGCCGTCCCGCCGACGGTCAGGCCTTCCATGCGAACGGTGGGCATGCCCACGCCCACCGGCACGCTCTGGCCGTCCTTGCCGCAGGTGCCCACGCCCGAATCCAGCTTCAGGTCGTCGCCGATCATGCTGACGCGGGTCATGGCGTCGGGACCGTTGCCGATCAGCGTGGCGCCCTTGACCGGGTACGTGATCTTGCCGTCCTCGATCATGTAGGCCTCGGAGGCCGAGAACACGAACTTGCCGTTGGTGATGTCGACCTGGCCGCCGCCGAAATTGGCCGCATACAAGCCGCGCTTGACGGAGGAGATGATTTCCTCGGGCGCCTTGTCTCCGGCCAGCATGTAGGTATTGGTCATGCGCGGCATCGGCAGGTGCGCGAACGATTCGCGGCGGCCATTGCCGGTGGCGGCGGTCTTCATCAGGCGCGCGTTCAGCGTGTCCTGCATGTAGCCGCGCAGGATGCCGTCTTCGATCAGCACGTTGCGCTGGGTGGCGTTGCCCTCGTCGTCGATATTGAGCGAGCCGCGGCGATCGGGAATGGTGCCGTCGTCGACCACGGTCACGCCCTTGGACGCGACGCGTTCGCCGATGCGGCCCGAGAACACGCTGGAGCCCTTGCGGTTGAAATCGCCTTCCAGGCCATGGCCGACGGCTTCGTGCAGCAGGATGCCGGGCCAGCCCGAACCCAGCACCACCGTCATTTCGCCGGCGGGCGCCGGACGCGCCTCCAGGTTGACCATGGCTTCGTGCACGGCGCGCTCGACATAGCCTTGCAGCATTTCATCCGTGAAATACGCCAGCCCCAGGCGGCCGCCGCCGCCGGCATGGCCCATTTCACGGCGCCCATTGCGCTCGGCGATGACGGTCAGCGACAGGCGCACCAGCGGGCGCACGTCGGCGGCCAGGCGGCCGTCGCTGCCGGCCACCAGCACCACGTCATATTCGGCGCCCAGGCCGGCCATGACCTGGATCACGTGCGGATCGCGGGCCCGCGCCATGCGCTCGATGCGTTCGAGCAGCGCCACCTTTTCGGGCGCGCTAAGCGTCGCCACCGGATCGATGTCGGCATACAGGCTGCGGCCCATTTCGGCTTCGACCTGCGCCGCCACCTTGACCTTGCCGGCGCCGCGGCGGGCAATGCCGCGCACCGCGTGGGCCGACGACAGCAAGGCGTCGGCCGACAGCGAATCGGAATAGGCGAACGCGGTTTTCTCGCCGCTGACGGCGCGCACGCCCACACCCTGGCTGATCGAGAAACTGCCGGTCTTGACGATGCCCTCTTCCAGGCTCCAGCCTTCGCTGCGGGTGTACTGGAAATACAGATCGGCGTAGTCGACCTTGTGGGTGAAGATTTCGCCGAGCGCGCGCGCCATGTCGGCCTCGGTCAACCCCCACGGGTCGAGCAGGAGCGATTTGGCGGTGGCCAGGGATGCAATAGCGGGATCGATGATTTTCATAGGACTCTGTTCGGGGGCGCCGGCGCGACGGACGCGGCAGCCATGACGCTCAAGGCTCTATCGTACCGCCGACACGGGGGCGGCGTCGCGGGCGTCGGATATTGTCTATCAAGTTAACCAATTGGGGACCGGTCCCAAACTGCGGCGGCGCGCCCTGCAAAATAACCGCTGCCATGATGCCGGGCCGATTGTCGGCCGCCAGGCCAGCCGATGCGCTTGCCAGACCAATGCGTCGAACTTGTCATACAACTCGACAACAAAATGAAAATGGCATGAAAACGCGCCTTGCATATGGGCCCACATTCAGGGCCCGCATACCGTTCTCGATGGATGGGAATGAAAATCCGCATACCCCTGGAAACTCACGTCCCGTGCGGATTTGGGCCAGTCGTCCTACCACCGGTTGAAACTCGCGTATTGGCGGCCAGCGCAATCCGGCATACCAAAGATTCATCCTTACCATCCACTGAAAAGCGGTCTTTTTCTGCCCATCCGCTCGCTTCGTGAAACAAAAACGCGCATTTCCCAACACGGAGTGTTGCATTCGTCCGCCCCGTGAACCAAACGGGCTTCTGTTTCATTTAGTCCCAAATTTGAGAATATCATTCCCAATACTTGCTCATGGCGCAAACCCGCTAGCCTAAAGACTTTCCGGCCGTTTTGATACAAAGTAATTAGACCAAAACAGCGGCAAAGGGACGTCAACTTCTGTATTATGCGAGGCACAACAAATAAACATAACTCCGCCGGCGATTAAAGCAGTTCCATAATCAGGAATAACCATGGCCCGAGAAACCTACGCAGCTCTGCAAGCAAAGATCGAAAAGGAAATCAACAAGCTCCAAAAGAAGGCTGAAGTCCTCCAAACCAAGCGCCGCAAACCGGTCATCGCCTCGATCATCACGTCGATGCGCGAGTACGACATCACCCCCGAAGAAATCGCCGCCGCCTTTGGCGCCGGCAAGCCCGTCCGCGCCACCCCCAGCGGCCGCCGCAAGGCTGGCGCCGCTGTCCGCCCGGCCAACGCCGCCAAACGCGCCGTTGCGCCCAAGTACCGTCATCCCCAAACCGGGGAGACCTGGAGCGGTCGTGGCAAGGCCCCCCGCTGGCTCGCCGCCGAAGAAGCGTCCGGCGCCACGCGCGACAGTTTTCTTATCAAAGAATAAAACCTATTATTCAGTAAGAAAAAACAAAAGGCGCACCAAGATGGTGCGCCTTTTTTATTTTACGGCTGCCTTTTGGCGTGACAAAAACTACTGGACCGGAAATTGGATTTCGCGCTCGGCGCCATTATTTCCCGGAAATCCATCAAATATTGCACGCACCAGATAAGGCATCATCCGCAGGAAATCGTCCCGCTCGCTGAGTATGAAGGCGCTGGAACGGTAGACCTCGGCCCCGCCGCGCTGGCTGTCGTGGATCTGCAGCGAGAGCGTGTTGCGCTGGACCACCATGGGCACGTCGACCCAGTCCGGCCCCCAATAGCCGTAATAGCCGCCCCACGGCCGCGGACCGTAGAAACCGCCATAGCCGTAGCCGCCGTTGAAATACGGGTCATACGGACGCCGCACCATGACCTGCGTCTGGCTCGTGCCATAACGGAACGAGACATCGAAGCGGGCCTTGGCGCCCGGCTGGGCTTCCACCAGACCGGTGGCGCCGATGCCGGCGCGCACCATGTCCTGGTATGACTGGTATTCGAGATTATTGGCTTGCGCCGGTTCGGCCGGCACGAATTGGTAAGTCTGGCCTTCGACGCCTGTCGGCCACTGCTGGAACGAGGTGACGCGCGCCGACACGGTGGGGGAGGCGCATCCGCTCAGCACCAGCGCCCCCAATACAGCCAGGATGGCGGCCCAGCGGCCGGTATTGAACGGGGAAGAACGGAACATTTGCAACTCCTCATTGCGCGACGGCGCCCATCATACTGAGCTTTGACCGCGCGGGCCCCGGAAAGTTTACGCCGGGGCCGGCACGCACGGTCCCTGCGTCCGCCGGGCCTGACACTACAATAGGACTCTCGTTCATACAGGACTGCAATCCCATGCGCACAGACACGCCCGTTACCGTATACCGCAAGGATTACCAGCCCTACCCCTACGACATCCCGCAGGTCTCCCTGGCCTTCGACCTGGCGCCCGACAGCACCGAGGTGCGCTGCGTCATGCAGGTCCGCCGCAAGGCCGACGCCAGCGCCGACGCCGCGCTGGTGCTGGACGGCGAAGAGCTGGAACTCGTCTCGGTAGGGGTGGATGGCCAGACGCTGCCGGCCGACCGTTTCCACCTGTCCGAACACAGCCTGGCGCTGTATGGCCTGCCCGCCGAAGCCACCGTCGAGATCGTCAGCCGCTGCAAGCCCTCGGCCAACTCGACGTTGATGGGCCTTTATGTCTCGGGCGGCAACTTCTTCACGCAGTGCGAGGCCGAGGGCTTTCGCCGCATCACCTGGTTCGCCGACCGCCCCGACGTCATGTCGCGCTACCGCGTCACCCTGCGCGCCGAGCCGGCCTACCCGGTGCTGCTGTCCAACGGCAACCTGGTCGCCTCGCGCCATCTGCCCGACGGCCGCAACGAGGTCGAATGGGAAGACCCGTTCCCCAAGCCCTGCTATCTGTTCGCCCTGGTGGGCGGCAACCTGACCCACCGCGAAACCACGGTCAAGACCGCCAGCGGCCGCGACGTGCTGTTGCAGGTCTATAGCGACCCGGGCGCCGAGACCAAGACCGAATGGGCGCTGGATTCCCTGGTGCGCGCGCTGCGCTGGGACGAAACCCGTTTCGGCCTGGAACTGGACCTGGACCGTTTCATGGTCGTGGCCGTCCATGATTTCAATATGGGCGCGATGGAGAACAAGGGCCTGAACATTTTCAATGCCGCCTACGTGCTGGCCGACGCGGATACCGCCACGGACGCCAATTACGAGGGCATCGAATCGGTCATCGGCCACGAGTATTTCCACAACTGGACCGGCAACCGCGTCACCTGCCGCGACTGGTTCCAGCTGAGCCTGAAGGAAGGCCTGACGGTATTCCGCGACCAGGAGTTCAGCGCCGACATGATGGCGCAGGACATGGACGAGGCCGCCGCCGCCAGCGCCCGCGCGGTCAAGCGCATCGACGACGTGGTCACGCTGCGCGCGGCGCAGTTCCCCGAGGACGCGGGCCCGATGGCCCACCCGATCCGCCCCGACAGCTACCAGGAAATCGGCAATTTCTATACCGCCACGGTGTACGAGAAAGGCGCCGAGGTCATCCGCATGCAGCACACGCTGCTGGGCGAGGCCGGTTTCCGCGCCGGCATGGACGAGTATTTCCGCCGCCATGACGGCCAGGCCGTGACCTGCGACGACTTCGTCGCCGCCATGGAATCGGTCTACACGCGTCAGCACCCGGGCCGCGATCTTTCGGTGTTCCGCAACTGGTACCGCCAGGCCGGCACGCCGCGCGTGACCGTCAAGCTGACGCACGACGCCACCGCGCGCCGCTGCACCGTGACGCTGTCGCAGGAATGCCAGCCGGTCGGCGTCGAGAAAAAGGCCCCCGCCGGTTTCGTCAAGGCGCCGTACCACATCCCCTTCGCCATCGGCCTGCTGGACCGCGATGGCCGCGCCCTGCCCCTGCGCCTGGACGGCGCGGAACACGACACGGCGCTGCTGGAACTGACCACGCAGACCCAGCAATGGCATTTCGACGGCATCGACGCGATGCCGGTGCCGTCGCTGCTGCGCGATTTTTCCGCGCCCGTGATTGTCGATTACGACTGGACCGACGAGGAACTGGCGCTGCTGTCGGCCCACGACACCAACCCCTTCGCACGCTGGGAAGCCGGCCAGGAACTGGCCACCCGCCAGATCCTGGCGCTGGCCGAGGCGCGCCAGGCCGGCCGCACGCTGCACGCCGACCCGGCCTTCATCGCCGCCTGGCGCGCGCTGCTGACCGACCCGGCGCTGGATGCCGCCTACCGCGCCCGCGCCCTGGCGCTGCCGTCGGAAAAGACCCTGGCCGAGCGCATGCAGGCCGTCGACCCGCCGGCGCTGGCCGTGGCGCGCGACTTCCTGCGCGCCGAGCTGGGCCGGCAACTGGCGGCGGAATTCCGCCAGGCCTTCGACGCCAACCAGACGCCGGGCGAGTACAGCCCCGCGCCGGTCCCGGCAGGCAAGCGCGCCCTGAAGAATCTGGCGCTCAGCCACCTGATGGCCGCCGGCGAGCACGAAGCGCAGCGCCTGGCCGAGCAGCAATACGAACACGCCGGCAACATGACCGACAGCATGGCGGCGCTGTCGGCCCTGATCAACTACGGCCAGGGCGAGTTCCCGCAACAGGCGCTGGCCGCGTTCTACGACAAGTGGCGCGACAACGCGCTGGTGGTGGACAAGTGGTTCGCGCTGCAGGCGGCGGCGCGCTACACCACGGTGCAGACCGCGCGCGACCTGATGACGCACCCGGCATTCACGCTGCGCACCCCGAACCGGGCGCGCGCGCTGATTTTCCAGTTCTGCCTGAACAACGCCCGCGGCATGCATCACCCGGATGGCTCGGGCTACGCCTTCTGGGCCGACCAGGTGCTGGCGCTGGACGCCCTCAACCCCGAGATCGCCGCGCGCCTGGCGCGCGCGCTGGACAACTGGTCGCGCTACGTGCCCGCCCTGCGCGGCCCCATGCAGGAAGCCCTGCAACGGGTGCGCGCCCACGAAGGGCTGTCGCGCAACGTGCAGGAAATCGTATCCAAGGCTTTAGAATTCGCAGCATAGGGAGAACCTCTTGAAACGTAAAACACTTACCCAATACCTGGTGGAGCAGCAACGCTCCGCGCAGGCCCTGGCCCCCGAAGTGCGGCTGCTCATCGAAGTCGTGGCGCGCGCCTGCAAGGCGATCAGCCACGCGGTCAGCAAGGGCGCGCTCGGCGGCGTCCTTGGCAGCCTCGAAAGCGAGAACGTGCAGGGCGAAGTGCAGAAGAAGCTGGACGTGCTGTCCAACGAAATCCTGCTCGAAGCCAACGAATGGGGCGGCCATCTGGCGGCCATGGCCTCGGAAGAGATGGAGACCATCCACCTGATTCCGAACCGCTACCCCAAGGGCGAATACCTGCTGCTGTTCGATCCCCTGGACGGCTCGTCGAACATCGACGTGAACGTGTCGATCGGCACCATCTTCTCGGTGCTGCATGCCCCCCACAACGTGTCGGGCGCGCCGGTCTGTGAAGCCGACTTCCTGCAGCCGGGCAACAAGCAGGTGGTGGCCGGCTATGCCGTCTACGGCCCGCAGACCATGCTGGTGCTGACCATCGGCAACGGCGTGGTGGGCTTCACGCTGGACCGCGAAATGGGTTCATGGGTGCTGACCCACGAGAACATCCGCGTGCCGGAAGACACCAAGGAATTCGCCATCAACATGTCGAACATGCGCCACTGGGCTCCCCCGGTCAAGCGCTACATCGACGATTGCCTGGCCGGCTCCACCGGCCCCCTGGGCAAGGACTACAACATGCGCTGGATCGCCTCGATGGTGGCGGACGTGCATCGCATCCTGACCCGCGGCGGCATCTTCATGTATCCCTGGGACGCGCGCGAGCCGGGCAAGGCCGGCAAGCTGCGCCTGATGTACGAAGCCAATCCGATGAGCTTCCTCATCGAGCAGGCCGGCGGCGCCTCGATCAACGGCACCGAGCGCATCCTGGACATCCAGCCCGACAAGCTGCACCAGCGCGTCAGCGTGATCCTGGGCTCGAAGAACGAAGTCGAGCGCGTGGGCCGCTACCACGCCGAGGACGCGGGCAAGTAAGCCGCGCCGCCAACGAAAAGCCCCGGCCGAGGCCGGGGCTTTTTTTCGTCAACAGCTTGGCGAAGGGTTACTTGACCTCTTCGATGGACTTCACATCGTCCTTGTTGATCTGGACCTTCTTGCCGTCCTTGTCGTACTCGTACATGCCGGACTTCTTGTCGTAGGTCGGCGCGTCGGGCGTCACGGTCGAGGTCCCGTCCCGTTGCTGAATGACCGAGGGCGACGAGCATCCGGCCAGCACCCCAACTCCGGTCACCACCAGGGCCAACGTCATGGTCTTCAGGTTCATGGGCGTGTTCTCCGAGTGTGAATGGTGGATTCACTGTATCGGATGCGCGCCGGGAAAAAGTGACGGCATGTGGCCAAAATGCGTGTGAAAGTAAAAAACCCCTCGCGGCTCACACCGCGAGGGGTTGCAACCCCATACAACCGCAAGCTGCCTTTACACCTTGGCGTGGGCCTCGATGTAGCGGCGCACGGCGGCGGCATCGCAGTCCATGACTTCGACGCGCTGCGGCAAGGATTCCAGGTTGGCCAGGTTGCCCGGCGGCGTGGCCGGACGGCCCAGCGCGGCCTCGATGGTTTCCGAGAACTTGGCCGGCAAGGCGGTTTCCAGCACCAGCATCGGCACGCCGGGCTCGACGTGCTCGCGCGCGACCTTGACGCCGTCGGCGGTGTGCGGATCGACCAGCACGCCGGTCTCGTCGTAGAGCGAACGGATCGTGGCCAGGCGATCTTCGTGCGAGCTGGCGCCCGAGACGAAGCCGTACTGCGCCTCGAATTGCGGCTTGAGCGCCGACAGGTCGAAGAAGCCGTCGCGCGCCATGTCCGCCCACAGCGCCTTGACGCGGTCGGCGTCGCGGCCGACCAGGTCGAAGATGAAGCGCTCGAAGTTCGAGGCGCGCGAGATGTCCATCGACGGGCTGGAGGTAGCGTAGGTCTGCTCGGCCGGACGCGGACGGTAGACGCCAGTGCGGAAGAACTCTTCCAGCACGTTGTTCTCGTTGGTGGCGAGCACCAGGCGGCGCACCGGCAGGCCCATGCCGCGGGCGATGTGGCCCGACAGGATGTTGCCGAAGTTGCCCGAGGGCACCGTGAACGAAACCTGCTGGCCCGGCTTGTCGGTGGCGCGCAGCCAGCCGTGGAAGTAGTACACCACCTGGGCGGCGATGCGCGCCCAGTTGATCGAGTTGACCGCGCCCAGGCGGTACTTGGCCTTGAAGGCCAGGTCGCCGGCCAGCGCCTTGACGATGTCCTGGGCTTCGTCGAACACGCCGCGCACGGCGATGTTGTGGATGTTCTCGTCCTGCAGCGAGTACATCTGGGCGCGCTGGAACGCGCTCATGCGGCCGTGCGGCGACAGCATGAACACGGCCACGCCGTGCTTGCCGCGCAGCGCGTATTCGGCCGCCGAACCGGTGTCGCCCGAGGTGGCGCCAACGATGTTGAGCGTGGTGCCGCGTTGAGTCAGCACGTACTCGAACACCTGGCCCAGGAACTGCATGGCCATGTCCTTGAAGGCCAGCGTCGGGCCCTCGGACAGGCCCAGCAGCGACAGGCCGTCGTTCAGCGGGCGCAGCGGGACGATGTCTTCGCTGTTGAAGATCTGCGGGGTGTAGGCGGCGTGGGTCAGGCGGCGCAGGTCCTCGGCCGGGATGTCGGTGGCAAAGCGCGACAGCACTTCGAACGCCAGGTCGGCGTACGGCAGGCCGCGCCACGATTCCAGCGTCTCGGCCGAGATCTGCGGCAGCTGCTCCGGCACGGCCAGGCCGCCGTCCGGCGCCAGCCCTTCGAGCAGGATGTCGGAGAACGGCTGGGGCGCCATGCCCCCGCGGGTTGAGATGTATTTCATATCAGGTGCTCCACGCGCAGGCGCGTGACCTTGGACCGTACGAACGGCAAGGCCTCGATGCGCTCGATGGCCTGGTTGACGTTGCCTTCCACCGCTTCGTGCGTCAGGAAGATGATGTCCGCGCCGCCGATGTGCGAGGGCTGCTGGATCATCGAGCCGATCGAGATCGAGCGGTCGGCCAAGAGGCGCGCGATGTCGGCCAGCACGCCCGGCTGGTCGTCCACGCGCAGGCGCAGGTAGTACGACGTGCTGACCTGCTCGATCGGCAGGATCGGCGTGTCGGCCATGGCGTCCGGCTGGAACGCCAGGTGCGGCACGCGGTTGCCCGGATCGGCGGTATGCAGGCGGGTCACGTCGACCAGGTCGGCCACCACCGCCGAGGCGGTCGGCTCTTCGCCAGCGCCCTGGCCGTAGTACAGCGTCGGGCCGACGGCGTCGCCCTTGACCAGCACCGCGTTCATGGCGCCTTCGACGTTGGCCAGCAGGCGCTCGGCCGGCACCAGCGCCGGGTGCACGCGCAGCTCGATGCCGTCGGCGCGGCGCTTGGTGATGCCCAGCAGCTTGATGCGGTAGCCCAGGCGCTCGGCGTGCTCGATGTCCTCGGCGGCCAGCTGCGAGATGCCTTCGATGTAGGCGCGGTCGAACTGCACCGGCACGCCGAAGGCCAGCGAGGCCAGCAGCGTCAGCTTGTGCGCGGCGTCGACGCCTTCCACGTCGAACGTGGGATCGGCTTCGGCGTAGCCCAGGCGCTGGGCTTCGGCCAGCACGTCGGCGAACGGCAGGCCGCGCGAGCGCATTTCCGACAGGATGAAATTGGTGGTGCCGTTGATGATGCCGGCGACCCACTGGATGCGGTTGGCGGTCAGGCCTTCGCGGATGGCCTTGATGATGGGGATGCCGCCGGCGACGGCGGCTTCGAAGGCCACCATCACGCCACGCTCGGAAGCCGCGGCGAAGATCTCGTTGCCATGCTTGGCCAGCAGCGCCTTGTTGGCGGTGACCACGTGCTTGCCGTTGGCGATGGCTTCCAGCACCAGCTCGCGCGCCAGGGTGTCGCCGCCGATCAGCTCGACCACGATGTCGATCTCGGGATCGCGCACCAGCGCGTGCACGTCGGTATCCACGGGCAGCGTGTCGCCGACGCGGGCGCGCGCCTTGGGCACGTCGCGCACGGCGGCGCGGGTCACTTCAATGCGGCGACCGGCGCGGCGCGCGATCTCTTCCGCATTGCGCGACAGCACCGTCCAGGTGCCGCCGCCGACCACGCCCAGGCCCAGCAGGCCCACTTTCATGGGATTCATCGCGGCGCCCTCGGCGGGCGGGCGTTGAGGGGAATTCATTTCAGTTCTCCATAATGCGGGCGCTACGCCACGCAAGCCACGCAAAAAACGGCTGCCCCCGGTATCGGGATGCCGCGGATCCGGCTCCGCCGGTCCGCAGGCATGCCCCCTCGAGGGGGAAGCGCCGCAGGCGCTTCGGGGGTGGACCTACAGCAAGCCGTCCTTGCGGAACATATCCTTGATGCCGCGCACCGCCTGGCGGGTGCGCTGCTCGTTTTCGATAAGAGCGAAGCGCACGTATTCGTCGCCATACTCGCCGAAGCCGATCCCGGGGGAAACGGCCACCTTCGCATCCGACAGGACGCGCTTGGCAAATTCCAAAGAGCCCATTGCCCGGTAGGGTTCGGGGATCTGCGCCCAGATGTACATGGACGCCTTGGGAATTTCCACATTCCAACCTGCTTCGTGCAGACCGCGCGCGAGCACGTCGCGGCGGCTTTGGTACTGCGCCACGATCTCGTTCACGCAGTCCTGCGGGCCGTCCAGGGCGGCGATCGAGGCCACCTGGATCGGCGTGAACGTGCCGTAGTCGTGATAGCTCTTGATGCGCGCCAGCGCGCCGACCAGCTCGCGGTTGCCGACCATGTAGCCGATGCGCCAGCCCGCCATGTTGTAGCTCTTGCTCATGGTGAAGAACTCGACCGCGACATCGCGCGCGCCGGGCACCTGCATGATCGAGGGGGCGACATAGCCGTCGAAGGTGATGTCGGCGTAGGCCAGGTCGTGCACCACCAGGATGTCGTGTTCCTTGGCCAGGGCCACCACGCGCTCGAAGAACGACAGGTCGACGCACTGGGCGGTCGGGTTGCTGGGGAAGCCCAGCACCATCATCTTGGGCTTGGGAATCGACTCGCGCACGGCGCGCTCGAGTTCCTCGAAGAAGTCCACGCCCGGCGTCATGCGCACGGAACGGATATTGGCGCCGGCGATGACCGCGCCATAGATGTGAATCGGGTAGCTGGGGTTGGGCACCAGCACGGTGTCGCCGCGGTCCAGGGTGGCCAGCATCAGGTGCGCCAGGCCTTCCTTGGAGCCGATGGTGACGATGGCTTCGGAATCGGGGTCGAGCTCGACCGCGTAGCGGCGCTGGTACCAGTCACAGATGGCCTTGCGCAGGCGCGGGATGCCCTTGGACACCGAGTAGCCGTGGGTGGTCGGGCGGATGGTGGCCTCGACCATCTTGTCGACGATGTGCTTGGGGGTGGCGCCGTCCGGATTGCCCATCGACATGTCGATGATGTCCTCGCCGCGCCGACGGGCCGCCATCTTGAGCTCGCCGGTAATGTTGAAAACGTACGGGGGCAAACGCTCAATGCGAGAGAACTTCCTCATGATGGGAATCCTTAGGGGGCGAAGGGGCAAAAATCCAGGGCGCGAGGGCGCGAAGGGGAAACGGGCTCAAAAGCCGCGCCAGCACACGTTTGCGGCGCAGCAAAACCCTGTAATCTAGCGCAAGGACGCCTGGGCGGCAAATTGGGCGAAAAAGCCCCCAATTTCGCAGTGGAAACCATGCAACATATGGCCATCCTGATGCGCTATTATCGGAGCCATAAAGCCGGAGTATTTATTGAAGCTGCATACCGATCCTGCGACGGCCGCTCTGAATACCGTCACCGCCTACGGTGACGGTTATATCGAGGTCAACCAGGTACGTTTTTCCTCCTCGGTCGCGTTTGGCCCCGAAGGCGAAGTTACCCATTGGCCCGTTGAGTCGCCGGCCGACATCACCCCCACCCTCTTGCGTCAGGCGGCCGGATTGTCCGAGCCCGTCCGCGACCCGTTGGCGTTCCTGGACGAACCCGAAGCCACCCCCAGCCGCCCGGCCAATGCGCCGGAAGTGCTGCTGGTGGGCACGGGCGGCCGGCAACAGTTCCTGCGCCCCGAAGTGCTGCGTCCCCTGTTGGCGGCGGGTATCGGCGTGGAAATCATGGACACCCACGCCGCCTCGCGCACCTACAACATCCTGATGGCGGAGGGCCGGCGCGTCGTCGTGGCCCTCATCCCCCCCAACGGAGAATCCCAGACATGATGATGCCCATCATCGGCAAGCCCGCCCCGCTGTTCACCGCTGAAAGCACCATCGGGCCGATCAGCCTGGAGCAGTGCCAGGGCCGCGCCGTGATCCTGTACTTCTATCCCAAGGACAACACCCCTGGCTGCACCACCGAGAGCCAGGATTTCCGCGACCTGCACGCCGACTTCCTGTCGGCCAGCGCCGTGGTGGTCGGAATCTCGCGCGATTCGCTGAAGTCGCACGAGAACTTCAAGGCCAAGTACGAGCTTCCTTTCCCTCTCATCTCCGACGCCGACGAAACCGTGTGCAATCTGTACGGCGTCATCAAGCAGAAGAACATGTACGGCAAGCAGGTGCGCGGCATCGAGCGCAGCACCTTTCTGATCGACGCTTACGGCGTGCTGGTGCAGGAGTGGCGCGGGGTGAAGGTCCCGAACCACGCCAAGGAAGTCCTGCAGGCCGCCAAGAGCATCGGTTAAGCCGTGCACAGGAATACCCGTCAGGTGCCATAGCCGGCCCATACTGGAGAGTGACGCATATGCCGCTTCCGAAGTTGCCCACCCGCCCCGCAGCCATCCTGACCTTCCCCTCGGGCGATAACGCCCGGGCGCAGGCCCGCAGCACCAAGACCGCCGCTGCGCGGTCGAACACCCAGGCCGTCCTGGCCGACGACGACGAGGACGAGCTGCTGGTCCAGCCCGAACTCGACGGCATCGGCGCGCCGGCCCACAAGGCGCAGATCCCGGCCCGCCAGGTTCCGCCCCCGCCGCCGGCCGCGCCGGCGACGCGCGCGCCGGCCCGCCAGGCCAAGGCCGCCCCGGCCCCGGCCAAGCGCGCCAAGGCGCGAGCCCAGAACGCGCCGCGCAAGCTGTTCGTGCTGGACACCAACGTGCTGCTGCACGACCCCAGCTCGCTGTTCCGCTTCGAAGAGCACGACATCTTCCTGCCGATGATGACGCTCGAAGAGCTGGACCACCAGAAAAAGGGCATGTCGGAAGTGGCGCGCAACGCCCGCCAGGTCAGCCGTTCGCTCGACGCGCTGGTGCAGGACGCGACCCAGCTCGAAGACGGCCTGGAGCTGGCCAAGCTGGGCAACAAGGACGCCACCGGGCGCCTGATGTTCCAGACCACCGCCATCCACAGCACCCTGCCGTCGGACCTGCCCATGGGCAAGGCCGACAACCAGATCCTGGGCGTGGTGCGGGCCCTGCAGGAAAAATACCCACAGCGCGAAGTCGTGCTGGTGTCCAAGGACATCAACATGCGCCTGAAGGCGCGCGCGCTCGGCATGGCCGCGGAAGACTACTTCAACGACCACGTCCTGGAAGACTCGGACCTGATGTATTCGGGCGTGATGCAGCTGCCCGAGGACTTCTGGAACAAGCACGGCAAGGACGTCGAGTCCTGGCAACAGGGCGGCACCACCTTCTACCGCATCCACGGCCCCTTGTGTTCGCAGTTCGTGGTCAACCAGTTCGTCTACTTCGAAGGCCAGATGCCCCTGTATGCCCAGGTGCGCGAGGTCAGCGGCAAGATGGCGGTGCTGGCGACGCTGCGCGACTATACCCACGGCAAGAACAACGTCTGGGGCATCACCGCGCGCAACCGCGAGCAGAACTTCGCCATGAACCTGCTGATGAACCCGGAATGCGACTTCGTGTCGCTGCTGGGCCAGGCCGGCACGGGCAAGACGCTGCTGGCCCTGGCGGCCGGCATCACCCAGGTGCTCGAGACCAAGCGCTACACCGAGATCATCATGACCCGCGTCACGGTGCCCGTCGGTGAGGACATCGGCTTCCTGCCCGGCACCGAGGAAGAAAAGATGCTGCCCTGGATGGGGGCGCTGGAAGACAACCTCGACGTGCTGAACATGGGCGAAGGCGAAGGCAACGGGGACTGGGGGCGCGCCGCCACCATGGACCTGATCCGTTCGCGCATCAAGGTCAAGTCGCTGAACTTCATGCGCGGTCGCACCTTCCTGAACAAGTACCTGATCATCGACGAGGCCCAGAACCTGACGCCCAAGCAGATGAAGACGCTGGTGACCCGCGCCGGCCCCGGTACCAAGGTGATCTGCCTGGGCAACATCGCCCAGATCGACACGCCCTACCTGACCGAAGGCAGCTCGGGCCTGACGTTCGTGGTCGACCGCTTCAAGGGCTGGCCGCATTCGGGCCACGTCACCCTGCAGCGCGGCGAGCGCTCGCGCCTGGCGGACTACGCCGGGGATGTGCTGTAGACCAGCCTCCACGCCAAAGAAAAAGCCCCTTGAGTGATCAAGGGGCTTTTTTATCACCTGGGCCGGACGATTACTTGTCGGCGGCGTTGGTGATGGCGTTGCCGGCTCGCGACATGTCCTTGCCCATGCCCGCCACGGTATTGCAACCGGCGAGTACGAAGCCGAACACGACGAAGGCGGTCAGCACGATCTTGCTGCGCATGCTGCGCTCCTGAAGTGTGGGGAAACGATTCCGGGCCGTACTTTAAACGATCTGGACGCGAAGTTCGCCCAGGCCTTCCACGCCGCCGGTGATGACGTCGCCCTGCACCACGGCGCCCACGCCCTCCGGCGTGCCGGTGAAGATGATGTCGCCGGGCTGCAGTTCGAACAGGCCCGACAGGTAGGAGATGCTCTCCGGCACGTTCCAGATCATCTGCGAGATGTCGCTGGCCTGCTTGCGCTGGCCATTGACGTCGAGCCAGATGGCGCCCTTGTCGAGCGTGCCGACCACGCTGCGCGGGTGGATCGGGCCCAGCGGCGCCGACAGGTCGAAGGCCTTGCCCACTTCCCAGGGACGGCCCTGCTTCTTCATTTCGCCCTGCAGGTCGCGGCGGGTCATGTCCAGGCCCAGGGCGTAGCCCCAGACGCAGTCGTTGGCTTCTTCGACCGGGATGTCGCGGCCGCCCTTGCCCAGCACCACCACCAGCTCCATTTCGTAGTGCAGGTTGGAGGTCTTGGGCGGATACGGCATCTTGCCGGTTTCGCCGTCGGCGACGCTCAGCACGGCGTCGGCGGGCTTGCAGAAGAAAAACGGATCTTCACGGCCGGTGAAGCCCATTTCCTTGGCGTGCTCGGCGTAGTTGCGGCCGACGCAATAGACGCGGCGCACGGGGAACAGCGCGGCGCTGCCGGCAACGGGAACCGCGGTCAGCGGCTGGGGAGGCAATACGTAGTCCATGATCTATCAACCTATGACGGGTGGAACGGTCCGATCGCAAAAATCATCCGCGAGTGTATCCCGTTCCGGGGCGACGGAAACATTCAGCAAATTGTAGGGATTTCTCCATCGAACACCACCAGGCGCTCGATGAAATCCGCCATGTAGGCCTTCATCTCCTGGTGGGCGGGCGACACCTGGTAGCGGTCATGGGCGGCGGCATCGCTGAACGCCGCCACCACCGCGTGGGTCAGGCCGTCCGAGCGACTGGCCTGGTTGGGCCGGAAGGCGTAACCCGCCACCCCGTCGCATTCGGCCAGGATGCGGTCGCAGTAGCCCTGCACCCGGTCATGGAAGCGCGCATCGGCGGCGCCGGACAATTGCAGCATTACGACGTGCAGGAACATCAGGACTCCTTTTTCGGACGGGCGACGGCGAGCCAGGCACGGGACACCAGCCCCATGATGCCGTCGCGGAACAGCAATACGCACAGCACGAAGATCGCGCCCTGCACGATCAGGACCCACGACCCCAGCGGCGCCAGGTAGTTTTGCAGCGAGACGAAGGTGAAGGCGCCGGCCAGCGGACCGAACACCGTGCCGATGCCGCCCAGCAGCGCCATCAGCACCACCTCGCCGTTGGCGTGCCAGTGCACGTCGGTCAGCGAGGCCACGCCGAACACCAGCACCTTGAGCCCGCCGGCCAGCCCCGCCACCGAGGCCGACAAGGTGAACGCCAGCAGCTTGTAGCGCGAAGTCGAATAACCCAGCGACCGGGCGCGCTGCTCGTTGTCGCGCACCGAGCGGATCACCTCGCCGAAGGGCGAATTGAGCACCCGCAGCACGAAGGCGTAGCCCAGCGCGAACACCGCCAGCGTGAAGTAGTACATCGGCATCACGCCATCCAGGTCGATCAGGCCGAACAGCTTGCCGCGCGGCACGCTCTGCAGGCCATCCTCGCCGCCGGTGAAGCCCGCCTGCACCGCGATGAAGTACACCAGCTGCGACAGCGCCAGCGTGATCATGGCGAAGTAGATGCCCTGGCGCCGGATGGCGATGGCGCCGAACGCCAGCCCCAGCAGGCCGCCGGTCAGCACCCCGGCCAGCAGGCCCAGTTCGGGCGTGGCGCCCAGCAGCTTCATGACGATGCCGGTGGCGTAGGCCGCCGCGCCAAAGAAGGCCGCATGGCCGAACGACAGCAGGCCGACATAGCCCACCAGCAGGTTGAAGGCCGCGGCGAACAGCGCGAAGCACAACACCTTCATCAGGAATGTGGGATAGACGAACCAGGGCGCGGCCAGCGCCACCAGCGCCAGGATCGCCATGCACCCGCGCATGGCGCGGCGCCCCAGCTGCACCGGCTGGCGGGTGGCCTCGGCGGCCAGCACGTTCTGCACCTGCAGCGGCTTGCCGAACAGGCCCGCCGGCTTGCACAGCAGCACCAGCACCATGATGATGAAGATCGCCAGGTTGGCGGCCTCCGGATAGAACACCTTGGTCAGCCCCTCGATGATGCCCAGCCCGAAGCCGCTGACGATGGCGCCCATGATGGAGCCCATGCCGCCGATCACCACCACCGCGAACACCACCACCACCAGGTTCGAGCCCATCATCGGGCTGACCTGGTAGATGGGCGCGGCGATCACGCCCGCCACCGACGCCAGCGCCACGCCCAGCGCGTAGGTCAGCGTGATCAGCAGCGGCACGTTGATGCCGAACGACCGCACGATGGTCGGATTCTCCGTGGCGGCGCGCAGCATGGCGCCGACCCGGGTCTTCTCGATCAGCACCCACACCGCCAGGCACAGCACCAGCGACACCGCCACCGCCCAGCCGCGGTACCACGGCAGGAACATGAAGCCCAGGTTGACCCCGCCCGTCAGCGCCTTGGGGATGGTGTAAGGCAATCCCGACACGCCATACGCCTGGCGCAGCCCGCCCTCGATCAGCAGGGCGATGCCGAAGGTCAGCAGCAGCCCGTAGAGATGGTCCATGCGGTAGGTGCGCGAGATCAGCACGCGCTCGACCACGATGGCGAACGCCGCCATGATGAGCGGCACCAGCACCAGCGCGGCCCAGTAGTTCACCCCCAGGTAGTTCAGCAGCATCCAGGCCAGGAACGCGCCCGCCGTGTACTGCGCGCCATGGGCGAAGTTGATGATGTTCAACAGGCCGAAGATCACCGCCAGCCCGATCGAGAGCAAGGCGTAGAACGAACCGTTGATCAGGCCGAGCAGGAGCTGGCCGAACAGTGCCGTGGACGGCACACCGAAAATTTCGAACACAGGATTCTCCCCCTCAGACGCCCAGGCGGCTCGCGATCCGCTCGGGATCGTTGCGCGCCTCTTGCGCCGACAATTGGTCGACCACGCGGCCATGCTCCATCACGTAGTGGCGGTCGGCCACCTTGGTGGCGAAGCGGAAATTCTGCTCGACCAGCACAATGGTGAAACCGCGCTCCTTGAGCGTGCGGATGGCCTGCCCGATCTGCTGCACGATCACCGGCGCCAACCCTTCGGTGGGTTCGTCCAGCAGGATCAGCTGGGCGCCGGTGCGCAGGATGCGGGCGATCGCCAGCATCTGCTGCTCGCCGCCCGACAGGTTGCCGCCGGAGCTGGCGCTGCGTTCGCGCAGATTGGGAAACAGGGTGTAGATCTCGTCCAGCGACATGCCGCCGTCCGCCAGGCGCGGCGGCAGCAGCAGGTTCTCGGTCACGTTCAGGCTGCGGAACACCGCCCGTTCCTCCGGGCAATACACCACGCCCAGCCGCGGGATGCGGTGCGGCGCCATGCCGACGGTTTCCTGGCCGTTGAGCCGGATCGAGCCGCGGCGCTTGTCCAGGATGCCCATGACGGCGCGCAGCGTGGTGGTCTTGCCGGCGCCGTTGCGGCCCAGGATGGTGACCAGCTCGCCGCGCCGCACCTCGATGTCGACGCCATGCAGCACATGCGATTCGCCGTACCAGGCATTGAGGTCCTTGATCGACAGCATCAGCCCTCTCCCTCTTCCGAGCCCATGTAGGCGGTAATGACGCGCTCGTCGCGCGACACCGTGGCGTAGTCGCCCTGCGCCAGCACCGCGCCGCGCGCCAGCACCGTGATGGTGTCGGACAGGTCCGCGACCACCGACAGGTTGTGCTCCACCATCAGGATGCTGCGGTTGGCCGACACGCGCCGGATCAGCGCCGCGATGCGCGCCACGTCTTCCTGGCCGAGGCCGGCCATCGGCTCGTCCAGCAGCATCACGTCCGGCTCCAGCGCCAAGGTCATGGCGATCTCCAGCGCCCGCTTGCGGCCATAGGGCAGCAGGGCCGCGGTGGTGTCGGCCATGCCGGCCAGGCCCACGGCGTCCAGCAGGGCCAGGCCCTGCTCGTTGAGGCGGTCGACGCTGCGGCGGCTGCGCCAGAAGCGCAGGCCGTCGCCATGCTGGCGCATCAGCGCCACGCGCATGTTCTGCAGCACGGTCAGCCCCAGGAACACCGCCGAGATCTGGAACGAGCGCACGATGCCCAGGCGCGCGATCTGCTCCGGCGCCAGCGACGTGATGTCGCGGCCGCGGTAGTGGATCACGCCCTGGTCGGGCGTCAGGAATTTGGTCAGCAGGTTGAAGCAGGTGGTCTTGCCGGCGCCGTTGGGGCCGATCAAGGCATGGATGGAACCTTCCCGCAGGGCCAGGGACACGCCGTCGACGGCATTGAAGCCGCCGAACCGCTTGACCAGCCCCTGGGCGGACAGAACCGCTTGGGTGCTCATGGCCGTCCTCCTACATGCGGGCCAACAGGCCGCCGTCGATCGCCAGCACGTGGCCATTGACGAACGCGGCGCCCGGCGAGGCCAGGTAGACCACCGCCGGCGCGATGTCCTCCGGCGTGGCCCAGCGCCCCACCGGCACCGCGCTCGACAGGAACGACTGGAACTGCGGATTGTCCTGCAGCCCCTGGGTGAAGTCGGTGCGCACGAAGCCCGGCGCCAGCGCGTTGCAGGTGACGCCCTGGCCGCCGTATTCGACCGCCAGCGCGCGCGTGAACGCCGCGATCGCGCCCTTGGCGGTGGCGTAGGCCGCGATGTTCGGCATGGTGGCCTGGCCCGCGACCGACGACATCAGCACGATGCGGCCGAAGCCGCGCGCCGCCATGGCGGGCAGCACCGCGCGGGCGCAATGGAACGCGCCGTTCACATGGACGTTCTGCAACGCCTGCCATTCGGCCGGCGCCATCTCCACCACTGGCTTGCGGTTCTGGTTGCCGGCATTGCTGACCAGCACGTCGATGGCCACGCCATCGGCTTCCAGCCGCGCCACGGCTGCGGCCACGGCGTCGCCGTCGGCCACGTCGAACACCGCGCTGCGCGCCGTGATGCCGGCCGCGGCCAGTTGCCCGCAGGCGGCGTCGCAGGCGGCCTGCGACAGATCGTTGATCACCACGCGCGCGCCCGCCCGGCCCAGGCCGGCGGCGATGGCATATCCCAGTCCGCGCGCGCCCCCCGTCACCAGCGCCGTGCGCCCGGCCAACCCGAAGGTCTGGCCCAGATAGTCCTGATTCAAGCTTGTCTCCTTGTCTTATAGGCGCCGGATCTCTCGGGACCGCGGACATCGGGAAAGGCTTCCCGAGCCCCGCGGCCCCCGGTCCGGCTCGTGTCGATCCCGCTTTTCTTGGCTCACAACAGGATTGACATTAATCTCAATATACGCGACTATTTTTAAACACTCAATAACAAGATTTTTATTTTTTCTTCCATAACGAGTATTGGCTAGGAGACATCATGGCCCTCGAAACCCCTGGCTGCCCCGCAGTCAACGCGCTGCCGCCGCTGGCGTCGCGCTTCCTGAAAGTCGACGAACTGCCCTGGAAACCCACGCAGGTCGAAGGCATCGAGATGAAGGTGCTGATGCAGGACAAGGAGTCCGGCCTGCTGACCGCGCTGTTCCGCTGGCAGCCCGGCACCGAACTGCCGCTGCACGAGCACGTCGAGGTCGAGCAGACCTATGTGCTGGAAGGCTCGATCGTCGATGCCGAAGGCGAAGTGCGCGCCGGCGACTACGTCTGGCGGCCGCGCGGCAACCAGCACGTGGCGCGCGCGCCGCACGGCGCGCTGGTGCTGAGCTTCTTCCTGAAACCCAACCTGTTCATCGACGCCTACGCCGGCCAGACCCTGGAATAGGCGCCGCGCCGGCAAGATCCGCGCGACCGCCCGGCACAGGGCAGCGCGCAAAGACATAAGCCCCCAAGGAGACAACCCCATGAATACCCGTTTCAAGCTTTGCCTGGCCGCCTGCGCGCTGGGCGCTGTTTCGCTGTCGGCCCAGGCCCAGGTGTCCGACGACGTCGTCAAGATCGGCGTGCTGGGCGACCAGTCCGGCATGATGGCCGACCTGTCCGGCAAGTTCGGCGTCGAGGCCGTGAAGATGGCCGTCGAGGATTTCGGCGGCACCGTGCTGGGCAAGCCGATCGAGGTGGTGTCCGCCGACCACCAGAACAAGGTGGACATCGGCGTCTCCATCGCGCGCCGCTGGTACGAGAACGACAAGGTCGACCTGATCCTGGACGTGCCCAACTCCGCCATCGCCCTGGCGGTGCAGGACCTGACCCGCCAGATGAAGCGCGTGGTGATCTTCACCAGCGCCGGCTCGGCCGACCTGACCGGCAAGGCCTGCTCGCCCAACGGCATGCACTGGACCTACGACACCTACGCCTACGCCACCGGCGTGGCCAGCGGCGTCATGGAAGACGGCGGCAAGAGCTGGTTCTTCATCACCTCCGACTACGCCTTCGGCCACTCGCTCGAACGCGACGCCATGGCGGTGGTCAAGGCCAAGGGCGGCCAGGTGGTCGGCAGCGTGCGCCACCCCATCGCCAGCGCCGACTTCTCGTCGTTCCTGCTGCAGGCGCAGGCCTCCAAGGCGCAGGTGATCGGCCTGGCCAACGGCAGCGGCGACACCATCAACAGCATCAAGCAGGCGTTCGAATTCGGCATCATGGGCAGCAAGCAGCGCGTGGCGGCGCTCTTCATGAGCATCGTCGACGTGCGCAGCGTCGGACTGGAATACGCGCAGGGGCTGAACCTGGTCGAGCCGTTCTACTGGGACCAGGACGACAAGGCGCGCCAATGGTCCGAGCGCTACTTCAAGCGCACCGGCCGCATGCCGTCGATGGTGCAGGCCAGCAACTACAGCGCCACCATGCACTACCTGAACGCGGTCAAGGCCGCCGGCACCGATGCATCCGAGGCGGTGATCAAGAAAATGCATGACACGCCCATCAACGACTTCATGACCGAGAACGGCCGCATCCGCGAGGATGGCCGCGTGATGCGCGACCTGTACCTGTTCCAGGTGAAGAAGCCGTCAGAATCGAAGCGCGACTGGGACTACTACAAGCTGGTGCGCAAGATTCCCGCCGAACAGGCGTTCCGTCCGCTGGACCAGGGCGGCTGCGCGCTGGTGAAGCAATGACCGGGGGCCCGCTCGGACTGTTGGCCGGCAAGCGGGCCGTCGTCACGGGGGGCGCCAACCCCCGTGGCATCGGCGCCGCCATCGTCGCGCAATTCCTGGCGCAGGGCGCCAGCGTGGCGGTGCTGGACCGCGACTTTCCCGACCACGCCGACGCCGGGCTGGCCGGCGGCCGCGTCAACCTGCACTGCGATGTGTCGAGCAGCGCCTCCTGCGAGCAGGCCGTGGCGCAGGCGGCGCGGGCGCTGGGCGGCATCGACGTGCTGGTGAACAACGCCGGCATCGTCGCCGCGACCCGCATCTGGGACCTGCCCGAGGACGAGTTCCGCCGCATGGTCGACGTCAACCTGACCGGCACCTACAACGTGACGCGCGCCGCCCTGCCCCGGCTGCTGGAAAGCGAGCGCCACCCGGCCATCGTCAACCTCGGCTCGACCGCCGCCCTGCGCGGCGGCGGCCTGCTGGGCGGTTCGCACTACGCCGCCTCCAAGGGCGGCGTGATCAGCTTCACCAAGGCGCTGGCGCGGGAACTGGGGCCGCGCGGCGTGCGCGCCAACTGCGTGGCGCCGGGCATCATCGAGACCGACATGACGCTCGGCAAATTCGGCGAAAATTGGGAACAAGAACTCAAACAGGGCATTCCGCTGCAACGCTTCGGCTCCCCGGCCGAAGTGGCGCAGGCCATTCTCTTCCTGGCCTCGGACCTGTCCTCCTACTCAACCGGCATCGTGGTCGACGTCAACGGCGGCTTCCACATTCACTAGGCACGTCAGCAGCAATGAGCACTCCCGATCGCATGTTGTCCATCCTCGATCTCTTCCGCGACGACACCACCGCCGCCTTCCAGGAAGACGTCATGGCGCATCTGGAGTGCTCGCGCGCCACGGCCTACCGCTATCTCAAGTCGCTCACCGAAAGCGGCCTGCTGGCGCCGACCGCGGGCGGCGCCTACGTGCTCGGCTCGCGCATCATCGAGCTCGACCGGCACCTGCGCCAGCACGACCCGCTGATGCGCGCGGCGCGCGAGGTCATGCGCGCCACCGGCGACGAACTCAACGCCAACCTGATGCTGTGCAGCTACTACGGCGACAAGGTCATGTGCGTGGACCGCTACTGGACCGACCATTCGATCGAATCCAGCTACGCGCGCGGCCGCCCCTTCCCGATGTTCCGCGGCGCCACCGCCAAGCCCATCCTGGCCAATCTGCCGCCCTACCAGCTGCGCAACCTGATGCTGTGGCACGCCGCGGAGATCCGCGAGGCCGGCCTGGGCGAGGATTGGGATGCGTTCCGCGCCAACATCAAGCAGCTGCGCGCGGCTGGCGTCTGCGTCTCGCACGGCGAGGTCGACCCGGGATTGATGGGGATCGGCTCGGCGATCTTCACGCCGGACCAGAAGGTGGTGGGCAGCCTGGTGTTCATCGCCGCCGAGGCGCGCACGCCCGCCAAGCGGCTGGCGCTGCTGCAGGAACGCATCCAGGCCGCCGCGGCGCAGGTGACGCAGAATCTGCAGGGCCTGCAAGACAACGGCGCGGCGGCGATCGGCATCATGCCGTCGCGGCCGCGCCGCCTGAAAGCGCCCGCCGGTGCGACACCGGCGCGGCGCAAGGCCTGATCGATCAGGCCTTGTTGTAGCGCTCGGCGCTCTTGACGATTTCCTCGTGGGCGGCGTCGACGCCCTTCCAGCCCTTGACCTTGACCCACTTGCCCTTTTCCAGGTCCTTGTAGTGCTCGAAGAAGTGCTGGATGCGGGCCGTGTCTTCGGCCGGCAGGTCTTCGTAGGACTTGATGTTACGGTACGGGGGGTACAGCTTTTCGATCGGCACGGCCAGCAGCTTGGCGTCGCCACCCGACTCGTCGTCCATTTCCAGCACGCCGATGGCGCGGCAGCGCACCACGGCGCCGATCTGGATCGGGAACGGGGTCAGCACCAGCACGTCGGCGGGGTCGCCGTCTTCCGACAGGGTCTGCGGGATGTAGCCGTAGTTGCACGGGTAGTGCATGGCCGTCAGCATGAAGCGGTCGACGAAGATCGCGCCCGACTCCTTGTCGACCTCGTACTTCACCGGGTCGGCGTTCATGGGGATTTCAATGATCACATTGAAGTCTTCCGGCAGCTTCTTGCCGGGGGACACGCGGTCATAACTCATGATTGAACCTTGTTAGTCTGAAAGAGGATCAAAGCGAGCCGTCGTCCTTGAACGGCGGCTTGGTGGTCGGCGCCGGCGCGGCGGGCGCGGCCGGCTTGGGCGAAGCCGGCGCGGCCGGCGAATACGTCGGCACGGGATTGTCGAACGCGGCGGCCGGAATCGGCGCGCTGTCGAAATACTCGTCGATGTCGGACGTGCCGCCGACGACCGGCGCATCTTCCGGCGCCAGCGCGCGCGCCTGCTGTTCCTTGTTGGCGCGGGCGTCCGGATCCAGCACGTAATCCGAGGCCGACGCGGCCACCGAGGGCGGCAGCGCGGGATAGTCGCCGCCGATATCGGCGTCGACATCCGAGAGGCCCACCGCATAGCCGCCCTCGGCGTCCAGGCGGTAGGGGTCCGAGCCGATATCCGCGGCCGGCAGCGCCGCGTCGGCGGCCAGCACCGGCAGCGCCATGCTGGCGGCGGTGGCGAGGCGCCAGTGGCGCACGGCGTCGGCGGGACGGTCGAGACGGTCGTACAGGCTGCCCAGCAGCGCGTGCGTCTGCGCATCGCCGCGGCGCGACAGGCTGCGCAGCAGGTAGCGTTCGGCCTGGCCCCACAGCTGGCCGTTCAGGCACAGCATGCCCAGCGCGGTCAGCAGGTCGGGATCGGTGGGACGCTGCTGCAGCCAGGTCTCGGCCTTGGCCAGGCGGCGCGACACCTGCTCGGCGTCGCAACGCGCGTAGGCGGCCACCAGGGCGGGATTGAATTTCACGGCGATGGCGGCTTCGAGCACCTTGGCGGCCTCGTTGGCCTCGCCGGCCGCTTCGAAGGCGGCGGCGCCGGCCAGCGCGATTTCGGGCAGCAGGCGCTCCTCGGCCTTGAGGTCCTTCCAGATGGCGCGCCAGCCGTCGTTGGCGGCCGCCGCGCGCAAGCGCGCCGCGCCGGCCACGTCGATCAGGTGGTCGCCTTCGGTGCGCGCCAGCGCATTGCGGCGCAGCAGGCCGCGCGCCAGCGTGAAGACCTGTTCGTCATGGTGCAGGGCCGTGTGCGCGCGCAGCAGCAGGCGCATGGTGTGCAGGTGGCGGGCGCCGCCATCGGCCAGCGGCGCCAGCACGGCCAGCGCGCGCTCGGCGCGGCCCTGGTCCAGCAGCATGTCGGCCGAGACCGTCGCGGTGGCTTCCACCAGGCCAGGGTCGGCGCCGGCCTGTTCCTGCGCGGTCGCCAGCAGGCGGTCGCGGCGGTCGAATTCACCCAGGCCATGCGCGGCGCGGGCGGCCGACAAGGCGGCCAGCACGCGGCGGGTCTGCACCTTGGTCTGCTCGAGCAGCTTGGTCAGGTCTTTTTCGGCGTGCGAATAACGGCCTTCGAGCAGGCCGATCCAGCCGCGCTCGAGCAATTCGTGATCGCGCGCCTGGGCGCGCTTGCCGCGCCAGGCGCGGACGCGATCGGGAATGGCCAGCAGCCAGGCCAGCAGGCGCAGGCCCACATACAGCACCACGAAGGCCGCCACGATCAGCAGCACGGCCAGCGTCAGCGACATCGAGATGCGCCACGGCCAGACCAGCAGCAGCACATTGCCGGAATGGGAGCGCAGCACCACCGCCAGGGCGACGGCGATGACGGCGAGCAGCAGAGTCCAGAACCAGGTACGCATGGGCGTCAGTCCTGATCGCTGGTCTTGAAGCCGGCGGCGCGCAGCGCGGCCACGGCGTTCAGGCTGTCGGACACATCGGGCATGCGCACCGCGATGTCGGTCTGCGCCAGTTCGCGGGCCAGGTTCTGGGCCGCGACCGTGTCGGGGGAACGGGTGTCGAAGTACTTGGCCAGCGTAGTGCCGACGTTGTCGAGCTCGCTCTTCCAGACCGCGGGCTGGCGCATCAGCATGGCCAGTTGCACGGTC
>NZ_CYTU01000013.1:93961-109235 GCF_001299375.1 Achromobacter sp. 2789STDY5608621
CGGTGGACACGGCGCGCAGACGGTCCAGGTCGCCGTTGATGGCCTGTTGCAGGCTGGAGAAACGCGGCCGGTCGGCCCGCGCCAGGCGCGATTGCGCGGTTTCCAGCGCGACGATGGCGTTGGAGACGTTGCCGGCCAGGCGCAGCTGCTGGCTGCCGATGGTGAGCAGGCGCTCGACGTCGTTGGCCAGCAGCTCGTCGCTGGCGCTGTCGTTGAAGTTCTGCCAAGCCTGTTGCAGCGCGTTGTACTGGCTCTGGGTCTCGCGCACGCTGTCTTCGAGGTCACCCAGGCGGCCGGCCTGGGCTTGCGCCAGGGCCAGGGCTTCGCGGGTGTCCTTGCGCGCCTGCGCCACGTCGGCGGCCAGCGTGTCCAGTCGGGAGGCGACCTCGCGGCCGGCGGCGACGAACTGCGTGCGTTGCTGCCACAGGGCATAGCCCAGCCCGACGGCGAGCAGGATGACGATGATGAGGGCGGTGACCAGGGGGCCACTGCCGCGCTTGGCCGGACGGGCCTTGACGGAATCGGCCGGGGCCGATGCGGGCGCGCTGGCGCCCGGGGCGGCCGGGTGAACGGCCGGATCGGTAGCGGGAGTCTTGTCTGTCATGACGCGATTGTATTCGGTGTCAGTCCGAAGCAACGAATCAAGCAGCAACAAAAGCCTGGAAAATCGACTCGTCGTTGGGCAGGCAGATTTTTACCTTTGCTTGCGAACCCGGCCCGGATGCCGGCGACGGCACGCGCCGGGCCAGCGACGGATGGGTCAGGACAAAGCCGCAACCGTCCCACCAGGCGGCCAGCCCGGCCGCCCGCAACTGGTCGCGCACCGCGTCCGCGCCCTCGCCGCTGGTGATGAGCCAGGTGGCCGCCACGCCCTGCGCGGCCCAGCGCCGCAGGGGCACAAGCTCGGATTCGTCCCATTGTGCCGGCTCGCGCCGGTAAGCCGCGTGACGTGTCACGGCGACGCCATGTGACTGCAATTGTTCACTGAGCCAGTCGCGGCCCTGCGTGCCCCGCACCAGCAGCACGCGCGACGGCAGCCGCGGCAGGCCGCAAAGCACCTCCCAGAGCGCCTCGGAATCATGGCTGGCGGCCTGCTCGCCAGGGTGCAGGACTGTTGTATTCGCGCCAAAACACGGCAACCCGGCCACCCCCGCCGCACTGGCCGGCCCGACCGTGGCGACGGCCGTGCCCGCGGGCCAGGCCGCCGGGCCATCGGCCCGCGCCAGTTGATCCAGGTACTGCCGGGCGGCGTTGCCGCTGACGAACACCACCATGTCGTAGTTCGCCGGCCGCGGCAGGTCCGCGGCGGCGACAGGCAAGGGGTGGATATCGAGCGCGGGCAGGATGCAGGGCGTCCAGCCGGCGGCGCGCAGGCGGTCGGCCAGCGCCTCATTGCGGCCGGCGGGCCGTGTCAACACGGCCACGCGCGGCGCTTGGGCGGCGGCCCCGTCCATCAGTCCTCGGGGGACGCGTCTTGCAGCAGCTCGTCGAGAATGGCCTGGGCGCCGGCATCGAACAGCTCGGCGGCGACCGCCTCGCCGATGGCCTGCGCCTGGTCCACCGGACCGCTGCGTTCGGCGCGCAGCGTGCGCGTGCCGTCGGGCGACGCCACCAGCGCGCGCAGCGTCAGCGTGCCGTCGTCGATTTCGGCGTAGGCCGCCAGCGGCACCTGACAGGAGCCGCCCAGCCGGCGCGACACGGCGCGTTCGGCCAGCGAGATCGAGGTGGCGGTGGCGTCGTTCAGCGGCGCCAGCCAGGCGCGCATGTCGTCGCGGTCATCGCGGATCTCGATGGTCAGCGCGCCCTGCCCGGCCGCCGGCAGGCAATCGGCCGGATCGAGCAGGCAGCGGATGCGGTCGGCCAGGCCCAGCCGGTTCAGGCCGGCGGCGGCCAGCACGATGGCGTCGTATTCGCCGCGGTCGAGCTTGCCCAGGCGGGTGTCGAGGTTGCCGCGCAGCGGCTTGACCACCAGTTGCGGGAAACGCGCGCGGATCTGCGATTCGCGCCGCAGGCTGGACGTGCCGACGACGGCGCCGGCCGGCAGGTCGGCCAGCGTGTCGTAGCGGTTGGAGACGAAGGCGTCGCGCGGATCGGCGCGATCGAGCACGGCGCACAGCTCGAACGGCGCCTGCAGATCGACCGGCATGTCCTTCAGGCAATGCACGGCCAGATCGGCGCGGCCGTCGAGCAACGCGGTTTCGAGTTCCTTGACGAAGAGCCCCTTGCCGCCCACCTTGGAAAGCGTGCGGTCGAGGATCTGGTCGCCTCGGGTCGTCAGGGTGAGCAGTTCAACCGCGCACGCCGGGTACAGCGTGCGCAGCCGATCGCGCACATGCTCGGCTTGCCACAGGGCAAGCCGGCTGGCGCGGGTCGCGATGACCAAGCGTTGCGGCAGAGACACGAGGCGTCATCGAACGAAGTGGGAGACGATGACCGTCGCCACAACGCCGAGGATGGCAAGCACGAACAGGCCCTGCAGGAGGCTCAGGCCTGATTCGGTTTGCTGGGGATCGGCGGATCTACGCAGACTCATGTACGGATTCCTTGGAGGCGGTTTTGCGGCTTGCCAGCCACCGTCCAAGGACAACAACGAGCAAGGCGCCGAAAATTTCTACGCCGATTTTAACCGCAGTGGGCTGGACGCCGAATTGACCTTCGACAAACACGTCCGTAATCAGCATGCCGCCCGCGATCCAGCCCAGCAGCGCCGCGCCGAAAGTCACCACCAGCGGATAGCGGTCGATCAGCTTCAGGACCAGCGTGCTGCCCCAGATGATGATGGGCACGCTCACGACCAGGCCGAAGACCACCAGGCCGATCTGGTGGTCGGCGTGGGCGTTCTGGGCGGCGCCGGCGATGGCGATGACGTTGTCCAGGCTCATCACGAAGTCGGCGATGATGATGGTCTTGATGGCGGCCACGATGGATGTGCCGCCCTTCACGTTGCCGTGGGCGTCATCCTCGGGCACCAGCAGCTTGACGCCGATCCAGACCAGCAGCAGGCCGCCCACCACCTTCAGGAACGGAATCGACAGCAGGGTCAGCGCGAAGGCGATCAGGACCACGCGCAGCAGGATGGCGCCGGCGGTGCCCCACAGGATGCCCTGCATGCGTTGCTTGGGCTCCAGGTTGCGACAAGCCAGCGCGATCACCACCGCGTTGTCGCCGCCGAGCAGGATGTCGATGAGGATGATCTGGAATACCGCTGCCCAACTCAGCGTCTGGAAAAACTCAAGCAATTTGAACCCCCGAAGGCATTTATCAAAATATAAAGGCCGGCCCCGTGCCGGCCAACCCGCCGCCGCGACGAGCGCGGCGGCGGGCTTGGAACAACTTATTATTGTAGTTCAGCTTTCAGTCAGCTTTCTGGCGCAGCAGCAAAACTTTGCCGATGGCCAGGACCAGCACCGCACCCAGCGCGCCGCACATGAGCGCGAAGCTGTGTTGCGTCATACCCAATGCCGCGTCGATGCGCGCCACCGGTTCCTGCAGGGCCGGATCGCCCACCAGCAATTCGCCGGCGATGAAACCCAGCAGCGCCGCGCCCACCCAGACGATGAGGGGGAAGCGCTCGATGACCTTGAGCAGCAGCGTGCTGCCGAAAATCACCAACGGAATGCTGATCGCCAGACCCAGCACCAGCAGGGTCGTGTCGCCCATCGCCGCGGCGGCCACGGCCACCACGTTGTCCAGGCTCATGACCAGGTCGGCGATCATGATCGTGCGGATCGCGGTCAGCAGATTGCCATGATTCTTGCCGTCGCCCTCTTCCTCGCCTTCCGGCAGCAACAGGGTCACGCCGATGTAGACCAGCAGCAATGCGCCGATGAGCTTGAGCCACGGCAGCATCAGCAGCTTGGCGGCCACCAGCGTCAGCACGATACGCATGATGATCGCGGCGGCCGAGCCGACCACGATCGCTTTCTTTTGTTGCGCCGGCGGCAGCGAACGCGCTGCCAGCGCAATGACCACGGCGTTATCGCCCGACAGCAGAATGTTGACCCAAATGATCTGGAGCAACGCTAACCAGAATGCCGCTGAACTGAGTTCCATACCTCTCTTTCCTAGGACGTGATCCCCCTAGGACAAACCAAATGAATGGGTGAAAAAGACAAAAAGACGTACTGACCGTCTTGGTGCGAGCCCGACGGCATTCTTGCTGGGTACGTGCAGAATTTCTTTCATTATAGTTTCGTTCAGCTTTCCGTATGTTTCACCGGCCGCATCATGGACACGGGGTTTCCCTAGGAAAGAACGAAAAAAAGGCCCGCCGAAGCGGGCCTTCTTCATGCAACCAATCTTACAGCACCGACTTGAGCAGCTTGCCCATTTCGGAGGGGTTGCGCGTCGTGCGGATGCCGCAGGCTTCCATGACTTCCAGCTTGGCGTCGGCCGTGTCGGCGCCGCCGGAGATCAGCGCGCCGGCGTGGCCCATGCGCTTTCCGGGAGGGGCGGTGACACCGGCGATGAAGCCGACGACCGGCTTCTTCATGTTGTCCTTGGCCCACTCGGCGGCGTTGACTTCGTCCGGACCGCCGATTTCGCCGATCATGATGACGGCGTCGGTGTCGGGATCGTCATTGAACATCTTCAGGACGTCGACGTGCTTGAGGCCGTTGATGGGATCGCCACCGATGCCGACGGCGCTGGATTGACCCAGGCCCAGCTCGGTGACTTGCGCCACGGCTTCGTACGTCAGGGTGCCCGAACGGCTGACGATGCCGATGCGGCCCTTGCGGTGGATGTGACCGGGCATGATGCCGATCTTGATTTCGTCCGGGGTGATCAGGCCGGGGCAGTTCGGGCCCAGCAGCAGGGTCTTGCTGCCCTTGGCCTTCATGCGGTTCTTGACTTCCAGCATGTCACGGACCGGGATGCCTTCGGTGATGCAGATCACCAGATCCAGTTCGGCCTCGACGGCCTCCCAGATGGCGGCGGCGGCGCCGGCGGGCGGCACGTAGATGACGGACACGGTGGCGCCGGTGTCGGCCTTGGCGTCCTTGACCGACGCGAAGATCGGCACGCCTTCGAAGTCCTCACCGGCCTTCTTGGGGTTCACGCCGGCCACGAAGGCCGCCTTGCCGTTGGCGTACTCGCGGCACATGCGGGTGTGGAACTGACCGGTCTTGCCCGTGATGCCCTGGGTGATGACCTTGGTGTCCTTGTTGATCAGAATCGACATTTGTGAATCCTTGGATTTTCTTTGTACCGCCGGGCCGTCCCTAGGTGCAAAGCGCCCCCTTGGGGGGCAGCAAGCCACGAAGGGGCGCGGCGTGGGGGCATAGTTACTTGACGGCGGCTACGACGCGGGTGGCGGCTTCGGCCATCGTGTCGGCGCTGATGATCGGCAGGCCCGACTCGGCCAGCATCTTCTTGCCGAGTTCTTCGTTGGTGCCCTTCATGCGGACGACCAGCGGCACGTTCAGGTTGACGGCCTTGCAAGCGGCGATCACGCCTTCGGCGATGACGTCGCAGCGCATGATGCCGCCGAAGATGTTGACCAGGATGGCCTTCACGCTCTTGTTCTTGAGCATGATCTTGAAGGCTTCCGTGACCTTCTCGGCCGTGGCGCCGCCGCCGACGTCCAGGAAGTTGGCCGGCTCGCCGCCGAACAGCTTGATGGTGTCCATGGTGGCCATGGCCAGACCGGCGCCGTTCACCAGGCAGCCGATGTTGCCGTCGAGCTGGATGTAGGCCAGGTCGAACTTCGAGGCTTCGATTTCAGCCGGATCTTCTTCGTCCAGGTCGCGGTAGGCGACGATTTCCGGGTGACGGAACAGGGCGTTGGAGTCGAAGTTGAACTTGGCGTCCAGGGCGATGATGTTGCCCTTGCTGTCGCGGTTCAGGGGGTTGATTTCAACCAGCGAGGCGTCGGTTTCCATGTAGCACTGGTAGAGCTTCTGGAACACGTCCACGGCCTGGGCGGTCGAGTCGGCGGGCAGGCCGATCGCGTTGGCGATCTTGGTGGCTTGCTCGGCGGACAGGCCGGTCAGCGGGTCGATGTATTCGGTGATGATCTTCTCGGGGGTGGAGTGGGCCACTTCCTCGATGTCCATGCCGCCTTCGCTGGAGGCGATGAAGGCGACCTTCTGGGTGGCGCGGTCAGTGACCAGCGACACGTAGTATTCCTTCTGGATGTCGGCGCCGTCTTCGATGTACAGGCGACGGACCTTCTGGCCTTCCGGGCCGGTCTGGTGCGTGATCAGCTGCATGCCCAGGATTTCCGAGGCGAGCTTGCGCACGTCGTCCAGCGAGCGCGCCAGCTTCACGCCGCCGCCCTTGCCGCGGCCGCCCGCGTGGATCTGTGCCTTGACGACCCAAACCGGTCCACCCAGCTTTTCAGCGGCAGCCACGGCCTCGTCGACGGAAAGAGCGGGAATCCCGCGCGGCACCGGGATGCCAAATTGCTTCAGCAGTTCCTTGCCTTGATACTCGTGGATTTTCATGTGTTACCTGTCAGGACGTATGAGAAAGAGAAGGTGAATCGGAGGTCGAATCGGCCGATGCCTCAGCGCTGCCCCCGGTGTACCACTTGGGATAGTGCTCAGCCACCACCGGGCCGTCGGTGCTCAAGGCATGACAGCCGTCCAGTTGGAATGGACGCCGGTTCGGGTTGCTTTCCTGCCGCCGGCGGTTGGCCATGGTCTGCACCGCCGCGGTGGGAAGCACCTGCGACAGCTCGGTCATGTGCGTACAGCCCTCGACATGGCCGAAGCGCTCCTTGACCTGGCGGCGGAACCCCTTGAGCAGGTTCATGCCGATCAGGTCAGCGTAGGCGGATTCGATGGCCATGCAGTGCTCGCCGTAGGGAGCGGCATCATAGACGGCCTGCGCCGCCACGATGGTGAAATCGCCATCGATGGTGATGCGCAGGTGCATATGGTGGATGGGTTGCCCCGCCTTGAACATCTCGCCGTCGCGCTTGGGAAAATCGTACGCCTTGACGTCGATGAGCTCGGCTTCCAGGTCCCACTTGCCGTCATCGCGCGCATACGACTGCACGCGTATGGAACGCGTGTGCAGCGGCTGGCGAGGACAATCCGGCGGTGGCAAGGGCATGCTTGGGGCCTGCGGGGCGAAGACGGCCGGCGCATGGTGCGCGGCAACAAAACCTTCAAAGTATAGCGCAGCCCGCCCTGCCCCGACCGTCAAAATGCGCGCCGCGAACGCCCGCCGCCCGGGCGGATCGCACCGCGCCGCCTCAGCCTTGTGTCCACGGAGTGGCCGGACTGCCCATCCAGGCCTGGCCCGCCGGGATGCTTTCGCCCTTGAGCACCAGGGTCAGCGGCCCCAGGCGAGCGCCGTCCTCGACCCGGGTGTCGTACAGGATGGTGCTGCGCGGCCCGACATTGACGCCGTTGCCGATGCGGACCTGCCCGATCTTCATGACGCGGTCCTCGAACAGGTGCGTCTGCGGCCCCGACCAGGCGTGCAGCACCGCATCGTCCCCAATTGATACACAGTCGTACTCGGTGATGTCGGTGGTGTCCATGAACACCCGCTTGCCGATGCGCGCGCCCATGCAGCGCAGGGCCAGCGGCAGCCAGGGCGTGGCACGCAGGAAGTTGAAGAAGTTCGGCACCGCGATCGACTCGTACAGGCTGGTCACGGCCTCGCTCTTCCACACGAACGGCGTCCACATCGGCTCGGCGTGCGGCCGGTAGCGGCCGATCAGCAGCCACTTGAGCGCCACCAGGAACAGGAAGGTGCCGACGCCGTACAGCACGCCGGCCAGCATCAGTTCGTCGAACGCCGCCACGAAACCGTCGCGCACCGCGATCGGGATGACCTTCATGACCGTCAGGTAGCCCACCGCGATCACCACCGCCAGCGGCAGGATCATGCGCATCAACTCGACCGCGCCGCGCGCCACCTTGCGGCCCAGGCTGGGACGGAAGGTCAGGTGGTCGGGGAAGCCCGCCGCCTGCTCGCGCGCCGGCAGCGCCAGCGGCGGATTGCCGAGCCAGGTCTGGCCGCTGGCCATGCGGGCGTTGGCCGGCGCCCGGCTCTGCACCCCGATCAGCACGTCGTCGGGCAGGACCGAGCCATCCGGCACGTAGGCGCCGTTGCCGACAAAACTGCGGTTGCCGATGACGGTGGGCCGCATGGTCATCCAGCCGCGGTCGATTTCTTCGTCGCCCAGCATCACGCCGTCGGCGATGAAGCTGTCGCGGCCCAGCGTCAGCATGTCGGGCACGATGCCCATCGCGGTCGAGATCTCGGTGCCGGGCCCGACCTTGGCGCCCAGCAGCCGGTACCAGGTGCCGGCATAGATGGAGGCATACAGGCCGTGCAGCACGCTCAGGCTGGACTCCTGGATCTGGTTGGTGAGCCAGCGCCGCAGGTAGATCTGGCCATAGACCGGCCAGCGTCCGCCGCTCAAGCGCGGCAGCAACGCCCAGCGCAGCATGGCCGAGACCAGCACGGTCAGGAACAGCAGCAAGGCGCTGGCCGGCAGGGCCAGCAGCAGATAGGCCAGGAACGCATTCGGCCACCAGACGCGCGAGCCCATCAGGTCCAGCCAGCGCGCGTCGATCCAGTCGATCAGCACGAAGCTGGGGAACACCGGCATGAAGAACAGCGCCGCGATCAGCGTGCCGCCGGCGGCGTAGGCCAGCATGTCCAGCCGCGCCCAGCGCCCTTCGCGCACCGGCCGCTCGGGCAGTTCGGGGGCGCGCGCCTGCGGATCGTGCCGCGCCGGCGCGCCGCTCCAGATCTGGCCGGCGGGGATGCGCGAGCCGGTCGCCAGCGACGACAGGCCGTCGAGCCGGCCCTCGTCCTCGATGGTCACGTCGCCCTGCACCACCGCATACGAACCGACGTAGGCGTTCCGGCCCAGCGTGATGGGCGCCACGACCCAGTGCGCGCCGTGCACCTCGAAGTTCTCCAGGTTCACCGCCGCGCCGACGCTGGCGCCATCGCCCACCGTCAGCAGGTCCGGGGCCCGCACCGAAATGCGGCTGATGGCGGTGTCGCGGCCGATGCGCGCGCCCAGCGCGCGCAGGTACCAGGCCTGCAGCGGCGAACCCGCCAGCAGGTGCGCGGGCGGAATGTCGAGGATGCGGTCGACCAGCCACCAGCGGTAGAAGGTCCAGCCGTAGAGCGCATAGCGGCCCGCCTTGAGACGGCCCAGGATGCCCCACTTGCAGACCACCGCCACGCCGAAGCTGAGCAGGTTGCAGGCCAGGTAGCTGGCGATCGACAGCGCCACCGCGCGCCACACCGAATCGCCCTCGTCGCCGGTGAAGTAGTGGTAGGTGAAGAACGGCGTCAGCCAGATCAGCATGCGCACGCCGATCAGGAGCGGCAGCACCGCCAGCTGCGCCAGGCCGCAGGCCCAGCGGCGCCATTCCGGCGCGCGCTCGATCGGCGCCTGCTGGACCGGCGCCGCCGCGGCCGCCGATTCGGCCGCCAGCGCGTCGAGCCGCGCCGCCAGCGCGCCCAGCACGGAATGCTGGTAGAGCTCGTGCATGGTCAGCGCGGAAAACTGCGGATGCTTGCGCAGCGACGACACCAGCCGGGCCGCCAGCAGCGAATGGCCGCCCAGGTCGCGGAAGAAATCGCTGGCCAGCCGCAGCGGCTGGCCCGGGAACAGCGGCCGCAGGGCCTCGAACAAGGCGTGCTCGGCCGGCGAGACCGGCGCGTCGTCTTCGCCGCTGGGCTCGGATGCGGTGGCCAGCTCACGCGCCTTCAGCGCCTTGCGGTCGATCTTGCCCGAGGTCAGGCGCGGCACTTCGGCCACCAGTTCGAAGCGGGCCGGAATCATGTAGGCGGGCAACTCCGCGGCCAGCGCGGCGCGCAGCGCGTGCGGGTGGAGCCGCGCGTCGCCCTCCGGCGTCAGGAACGCCACCAGCTGGTCGATGCCCGCCAGGTCGCGCAGCACCACGGCGGCGGCGCCGACGCCGGCCTGCCGATACAGCGCGGCCTCGATCTCGCCCAGTTCGACGCGAAAGCCGCGCACCTTGACCTGGTCGTCGCTGCGGCCCAGGCACTGGATCTGGCCGTTCTCGTCGATGCGCGCCAGGTCGCCGCTGCGGTACATGCGGGTGTCATGGTCGCCGCTGGGACGCGGATTGGCCAGGAACTTCTCGGCCGTCAGTTCGGGACGCCCCAGGTAGCCGCCGGCGACGCCGGGGCCGGTGATACAGAGCTCGCCGGTCTGCCCCTGCGGCAGCACCGCGCCATCGTCGCCGCGGATCAGCATGCCGTAGTTGGGCAGCGGCGTGCCGATGGTGACGGGCTGGCCGGGCAGCAGTTCGGCCAGGCTGGCCGACACCGTGGTCTCGGTCGGGCCGTACGTGTTGAACAGGCGGCGGCCAGGCGTGGCCCAGCGCTGCACCAGGAATTCCGGGCACATCTCGCCGCCCAGGTTGACGATGCGCAGACCCGGCACGTCGCGTGCGAACAGCGCCAGCAGCGTCGGCACCGCGTGCAGCACGGTCACGCCCTCGCGCACCAGCGCGTCGGGCAATGCCTCGGGATCGGTGGTCAGCATCTTGGGCGCCACCCACAACGTGGCGCCGACCAGGTAGCTGATCCAGATTTCCTCGAACGACATGTCGAAGGCCACCGAGAAGCCCTGGTAGACCTTGTCGCCATGGCGCACGCCCAGCACTTCGTTCTCGCTGCGCAGGAAATGGCAGATGCTGGCCTGGCTGATCGGCACGCCCTTGGGCTTGCCGGTGGAGCCGGAGGTATAGATCACGTAGGCCGGGTGCTCGGGCAGCAGGCCGTCGCGCCGACGCAGCGGCGCATCGACCGCCACCGACAGTTCCCAGGTGGTCCAGGTGATCATGCCATCCAGGCGCACGTCCCCGCCCGCGACCAGGCCGCGCGCGCCCGCGTCCTGCAGGCACACCAGCATGCGGTCGGGCGGCGTGTCGGATTCGAACGGCAGCCAGGCCGCGCCCGCCTTGGCGATGGCGGCCTGCATGACGAGCAGGTCGTCGCCGCGCGGCAGGCACAGGCCGACGATATCGCCCGGCCGCACGCCGGCCTCGATCAGGTGGTGCGCGGCCAGGTCGGCGCGTCGCCCGAGCGTCTCGTAGGTGAGGGTTTGATCCAGCCAATGAATGGCCGCGGCGGTGGGATACCGCAGGATCGTGGCTTCCAGAATATCGGGCAGCGTTTCCGCGGCAAGCAGATCCGGCCGATAGGGGCCTTGGAGAATCATAGGTACGGCGACAATCCAGCAGAAAGGATGTTGTGCCTATTGACCCACAAGGCGCGATTTCGTTCAAGCGCCAATGAAAAAAACCCCTGTGCCGTGCGTCCCGCGCACAACACAGGGGTTCCGGGTTGCCGGACCCGGAAGGCCGGCCCGGACGCCTCCGGGCCGCGGCCCGACCGGCCGCCGCCGATCAGGGACCGCCGATCAGGGACCGCCGATAAGGGACCGCCGATCAGGCGGCGTCGCGCAGGGCGCGGGCGGCTTGCACCATGCCGATCAGCGCGGCTTCGGTCTCGGGCCAGGCACGCGTCTTCAGGCCGCAATCCGGGTTGACCCACAACCGCTCCTTCGGCAGGCGGGCGGCGGCTTTCTGCATCAGGCCGACCATCCAGTCCACGTCGGGCACGTTGGGCGAGTGGATGTCGTAGACGCCCGGGCCGATGTCGTTCGGGTAGCGGAAGTCCTCGAACGCCTTGAGCAGTTCCATGTTGGAGCGCGACGTCTCGATCGTGATCACGTCCGCGTCCATGGCGGCGATCGATTCGATGATGTCGTTGAACTCCGAATAGCACATGTGCGTGTGGATCTGCGTCTCGTCGCGCACACCGGCGGTCGACAGGCGGAAGCAGTCCACCGCCCAGTCCAGGTACGCCTGCCAGTCGGCGCGGCGCAGCGGCAGGCCTTCGCGGATGGCCGGCTCGTCGATCTGGATGACGCTGATGCCGGCGGCTTCCAGGTCCACCACTTCGTCGCGCAACGCCAGCGCCAGCTGGCGGCAGGTCTGTTCGCGCGGCTGGTCGTCGCGCACGAACGACCACTGCAGGATGGTGACCGGACCGGTCAGCATGCCCTTGACTGGCTTGTCGGTCAGCGACTGGGCGTACGAGGACCAGCCCACCGTCATCGGCGCGGGGCGGGCCACGTCGCCGAAAATGATCGGCGGCTTGACGCAACGCGAGCCGTAGCTCTGCACCCAGCCATTCCTGGTGAAGGCGAAGCCGGCCAGCAGCTCGCCGAAGTACTCCACCATGTCGTTGCGCTCGGGTTCGCCGTGCACCAGGACGTCCAGGCCGACCTTCTCCTGGAAGCGGATCACTTCCTCGATTTCCTTGCGGATGGCGGTCTCATAGCCCGAATCCGTCAGCGCGCCCGACTTCCAGTCGCGGCGCAGCGCGCGGATCTCGGCGGTCTGCGGGAACGAACCGATGGTGGTGGTCGGATAGGCCGGCAGGCCCAGCTCTTCCTGCTGGCGGGCGATGCGGCCGGCGAACGGCGCGCGGTCACGCGACACGCTGACCGACGCGGCCATGCGCTGCGCCACGGCGGGGTTGTGGATGCGGGTCGAGGCGCGGCGCGCGGCCAGGGCGGCGCGCTGCCTGGCCAGGCCTTCCTGCACGCCGGCATCGGCGCCGCCGTCCAGCGCGCGGCCCAGCAGACTCAACTCTTCCAGCTTCTGCGCGGCGAACGACAGCCAGCTCTTGAGCTCGGCGTCCAGTTCGGTTTCGTTGGCCAGGTCCACCGGCACGTGCAGCAACGAGCACGACGGGGCCAGCCACAGGCGGTCGCCCAGTTGCTGCCGGACCGGCGCCAACGTGGCGATGGCGGCATCCAGGTCGGTGCGCCAGATGTTGCGGCCATTGATCACGCCTGCGGACAGCACCTTGTCGGCGCCCAGGCCGGCCAGCACCTCGGCCAGTTGCCCGGGGGCGCGGACCAGGTCCACGTGCAGGCCGGCCACCGGCAGGCCCAGCGCCGTGCCCAGGTTGTCCTTGAGGCCGTCGAAGTAGGTGGCGATCAGCAGCTTGACCGGGCTGGCCGACAGCGTGGCATACACCTGCTTGAAGGCGTCGCGCCAGGCCTGCGGCAGGTCCAGCACCAGGATCGGCTCGTCGATCTGCACCCATTCCACGCCCAGCTTGGCGAAGCGCGCCAGCACTTCTTCATAGACGGGCACCAGGTTGGCCAGCAGTTGCAGCTTGGCCGCGTCGGCCGCGCCGTCGGCGAAGGCGTCGCCCTTGCCCTGGAACAGCCAGGTCAGCGGACCCGGGATTACCGGCTTGACCGCATGGCCCAGCGCCTGCGCTTCGCGGATCTGCTCGAACAGCGACTCGCGAGCGATGCGGAAGGTCTGGCCCGGCACCAGTTCCGGCACGATGTAGTGATAGTTGGTGTCGAACCACTTGGTCATTTCGCAGGCGGCGGCGGGATTGCCCGACGGCGCGCGGCCGCGGCCCATGCGGAACAGCGTGTCCAGCGAAACCGGCTCATTGTCCTTCTGGCCGAACCGCGCGGGCACGGCGCCCAGCAGCGTGGTCCATTCCAGGATCTGGTCGTACCAGGCGAAATCGCCCACGGGCACGAACCTGACGCCAGCGGCGGCCTGCACCTTCCAGTGCTGGGCGCGCAGCTCGCGGCCGGTCTGCTCCAGCGCCTCGCCGGTCTGCTTGCCAGCCCAGTAGGCTTCGACAGCGCGCTTCAGTTCACGCTGGGCACCAATGCGGGGGAACCCCAAATTATGAATCGTAGTCATGGCAATCCCGTCGTTAGACAAAATCTGTTCAAGTGCCACCCATTCTGAGGCCAAAGCAAAATGAATCAAAATCAATGTCTACATCCATAAGATGAGAAAACCTCATACAATATAAGTCCATTCCCTCCGGGGCCGGCAGCCCCGGCCGCTGGATTGCCGTGCCATCCTCACCGTTACCGCTCCAATGCTGGAAATCCGCCATCTCGAAACGCTGACCGCCATCCGTGAAGGCGGCAGCCTGCAGGAAGCCGCCGACCGCCTGCACCTGACCCAGTCAGCCCTGTCCCATCAGCTGCGCGACCTGGAGACCCGGCTGGGCACGCCGCTGCTGAACCGCCGCACCCGCCCCGCTCGCCTGACCACCGCGGGCCTGCGCGTGCTGGCGCTGGCCGACGAAGTGCTGCCGCGCATCCGCGCCACCGAACGGGAACTGCAGCGGCTGGCCGCCGGCCGCACCGGTCGCCTGCACCTGGCCATCGACTGCCATTCCTGCTTCCAGTGGCTGATGCCGGCGCTGGACGCGTTCCGCGCGCAATGGCCGGACGTGGCGCTGGACCTGTCGGCGGCGTTCTCGTTCGCCCCCCTGCCCGCGCTGGTGCGCGGCGACCTGGACCTGGTCATCACGTCCGATCCGCAGCAGCTGGACGCCGTGGAGTACCTGCCGCTGTTCAAGTACGAGCTGGTGCTGGCCGTGTCCGAATCGAATCCGCTCGCCGGCAGCAAGTTCGTCATGCCGGACCAGCTCGCCGACCAGACGCTCATCACCTATCCGGTGGACAAGCAGCGCCTGGACATCTTCACGGCATTCCTGGATCCCGCCGACGTCGAACCGGCCGCGATCCGCAAGGCCGAGCTGACGCCCATCATCGCGCAGCTGGTGGCCAGCAATCGCGGCGTCGCGGCCCTGCCCAACTGGGCCCTGACCGAATACATGAACCAGGGTTGGCTGCGCCTGTGCCGCCTCGGGCCGCAGGGCGTGTGGCGCACCTTGTACGCGACGGTGCGCAGCGAGGACACCGACGCCTCGTACATCGACGAATTCCTGACGCTGACGCGCGACGTCTGCTTCAGGACGCTGAGCGGCATCAAGTCGGCGAAATAAGCGCGGCGGGCGGCGCATGCCGCCGCGCTGCCTGCCAGGCGGGCGGCTCAGTCGTCGTCGCCCGCCCCCAGGATGCGGCGGATGACGTCGTGCGCGAAACCGCGGCTGGCCAGGAAGCGCGCCTGTTTGGCATAGGCGGCGCGATCCTCGGGTTTCGCGCCGAAGCGCTTTTGCCAGACCTCGAGCGCGCGCGTGTATTCGGTGGCGCGCAATTGCTCGCGCAGTTCGGACACCTGGGCGTCGTCCACGCCGTGCTGGCGCAGTTCCTGCACGATGCGCGCCGCTCCCTGGCGCGAGGCGCGGCGATGCACCAGGCTTTGCGCGAAGCGCTCGGTCGACAGCCAGCCTTCCTTTTCCAGCGCGTCCAGCACCCGCTTGACCTCGTCGGGATCTTCGGCGTGGGGCGCGAGTTTGCGCGCCAGTTCATCGCGGGCATGTTCGCGCCGCGACAGATAGCCGACCGCGCGCATCT